>DLVS01000008.1 GCA_003445095.1 Verrucomicrobiales bacterium | reverse complement strand
CTTCACCACAAAACTTGCTCACCGCTGCGCACCAGCCCTTCGGCGTATCACGGGACAAGCCACCGATCCGCGTGTAGCTCGTGGTAAAGCGGGCGCCGGTTAATGCTTCAGCCAAATTGTAGATTTTCTCCCGCTCGGTGAACGTGTGCAGGAATACCGTCATCGCCCCCACATCCATGGCGAACGCACCCAGTCCCAGCAAATGCGCCGAAATCCGGGCAAGTTCGCAGCAAATGACTCGAATCGATTGACAGCGCGGCGGCAGTTTGTCGTCGATTCCCATCAGTTTTTCGACCGCCAGCACATACGCGACGTTGTTAGCCAACGGTGCCAAGTAATCCAGTCGGTCCGTATAAGGAACGAACTGGTTCCAAGTCATGTTCTCGGCGATTTTTTCATCGCCGCGATGGAGGTAGCCGATGTCGGGATCGGCCTTCGTGATCGTCTCGCCATCGAGCTCAATGACGATTCGCAGCACCCCGTGGGTGGAGGGGTGCGACGGCCCCATGTTGACTACCATTCGGTCGCCATCAAGGTCTCGAAGCTCATCGGCTGCCGCCGCCGAACGGGCCACAGTATCCTTAATCGTAAGCTCGTGGAACGCGGACATTGGATTAGGACTCGAAAGTTCGGGCACGAGGTTCGCGCGCCATACTGTCTTGCCCTCCAGCCGTGGTCACGAACGGACCCCCCTCAAGCGGGGCAGTTCCACTGAAGGCGACATCGGGCATGGCGCTTGGTTTGCCGGCCAGCGGGAAATCTTTTCGCAACGGAAAATAAGGATACCCTTCCCACATGAGAATCCGGCGGAGGTCCGGGTGACCGCGGAAGCGTACTCCCATCATGTCGTAGGCTTCGCGTTCGTGCCATTCCGCCGCCCTCCAGACGTTTGAGACCGTCGGCAGTTCAGACTTTTCCTCCGAAACACTTGTTTTCAGGCGAAGATGGCACGCGTGCTTCACTCCGTAGAGCTCATACACCACCGTCCAACGCGGATCATCGCCGTAGTTATCCACCGTGCTGAGATCGAGCAGTAAATCGAACCCGAACGACTCCTTCGCTGCGGCACACACCTCGGCGATCCGCTCTGCATCGGCCACCACCAATGCCGCTTCACCCCGAAACTCGGTCGGTGCCCCCAGCAGGTCTGGAAACCGGTCGCGCAGTTGCTGGGAAAGCTCGAGGGAACGGGCCATAATTCGCATCTACCGATTTACCAGCTCACCCCGAGTCCCCAACTCTAGCCCCATCCGCCCATACTCTTTGGGTGCCACATCGGCAAACAAGGTCTTGGTGATTGGTTCCTTGGCGACCTTCCCTTGGAGTTTCATCAAGGCATCCAGGAGCGCCTCGGGCCGCGGCGGGCACCCGGCCACGTACACGTCCACGGGAACAACGTTGTCCACGCCCTGAAGCACCGCATAACTGCGGTACATGCCGCCGGTGGAGGCACACGCTCCCATCGCAATGACCCATTTAGGTTCGGCCATCTGCTCGTAAATTCGGCGCAGCGCCAGAGCCATCTTGTACGTCACCGTTCCCGCTACAATCATCACATCCGATTGGCGCGGAGAAAAGCGCATCACCTCGGCTCCAAACCGAGAAATATCGAATCGGCTGGCCCCTGCGGCCATGAGCTCGATGGCACAGCAGGCTAGCCCCATCGGCATCGGCCACAACGAGTTCTTGCGGAACCAGTTGATCGCGGAGTCCAACCGCGTGTGAACCACCTCACCCTCTACCTTGGAATTGTAACCGAACTCGGTAAAAACCGGGCCAGTCGGGGAGCTTGCAGTGACAGCCATAACCAGAAGAATCCGCAGGCAATCCCTGCCAGATGCTTCATTCTGGAATGGCCCGATTTTGGCAGCAAGCCGCTTTTGTGATTTTTTTCACAAAGTCGCGGAAGGCGACCAAGGCCGGCGACTTACCGCAACTCGACCTTGGTCCCCTCCACATGCGGTCACCGCAAAGCTCTATTCAGGCCGAGCCGACGCGAGGCGCGCCGTCGGCCCGTACCGGGCCACCGCGTGGGCCGCCGAGCGGGCACCTAATTTTGAGTAGATATTCCGCACATGGGTCTGCACGGTAAAAATACTCACTTTCAACCAAGCAGCCACCTCCTTGGCTCGGTATCCTCGGGCAAAACCGGCCAAAACCTCTTCTTCGCGACGTGTCAGTTCGCTCGCCTCTACCACAGGCAGCGGTTCTACGTGACAGCGCTCGACCAAAGCCCGAGCCGCCTGCGGAGCCAATGGCGCTCCACCAGCCATCACCTCGGCCACTGCCTCGACGATTCCCACGGGCGGGGAGCTCAAGGCCACGAATCCATGGGCTCCCGCAGCAAACGCCGCCAAGGCGGCGCGCGGATTGGGCTCGCGGCTCAGGACTACGACCAATGCGCCGGGAACTGCTGCTCGCAATCGGGCAATACCCACATAACCGGGACAATCTCTGAGATTCGCCTCCAGCAGAATCACTTGAGGCCCCGCTGCCGGAAGCTCACACAAGGCGGAATGACCGTTATGACAAACGGAACCCAGCCGCAGACCGGGCGTCGTCCGAATCAACGCAGCCAACCCTTCGCGGGTGCCGCGATCACTATCGACAATTGCTACTCTGATATTCATGAGATCTGAATTATTTGAATTTAAGGAATTACTTTATTGGGGGGATCTCGTCCGCCACTTCGTCCGTTCGAGGAGCTCAAGCACAGCTTGCCCATTCAGAGCAAGGACGGCTCAATCTATGCGACAAATCCTGAACTGTTAAGAACCACTCGGTTCGAAATCTACCTTACCGGAATTCGTCAGCTCATCCTCGGCGGCGCGAATATTTGACGGGGCGAGACTCTAAAATTTTGTTGCGGTGACTCGCGCTGTCCAGGGTTTTTTATGAACAAACTCACATTATTTTCGCTGCAATTCCGTCGGTTTCCCGAGGCGTCCGTCCGATCATTCTACCACGCGAGGAGTTACGAAAATGACCAGCTCCTTTTTCCGCCGTGCTTCGAACTCACCTTGAAACAATCGACCCAGTAGTGGGATGTCTCCCAGTCCCGGAATCTTCCGGCGGCTCTGGGCGGATTCAGTCTGAATCAACCCTCCCAAAATAATCGTGGATCCGCTACGAACTCGAATCAATGTCGAGGCCTGCTTGATGTCGAGAACCGGTGCCGTGGTGCTGCGATTCGGTGACACTCGCGTCTCCAACAGGCTCGTTAAGACTGGGGAAATATCGAGCGCGATCCAGTCGTTTTGAGCCACTTGAGGCGTGATCGCCAAAATCGTTCCTACGGTGACACTGGTTACCAAGTCTTGCTCAATCACCGCGGAGGTTCCTGATGTGGTTCCGCCGCCGGGCACGATCGTCGAGGTATTTTGAAAAAAAGGTGTCTCCGTTCCCACCTTAATGAGGGCCGTCTGATTATTCAAAGTGCGGAGCCGAGGCTTGGAGATGACTTTGACCTCTCCCTGTTCCTGCAGTGCTTTCACGATCACGCGGGTATCGGTCCCCTTGAACACCAGATTGAAGGAATCGGGAGCCAGGTCGAAACCGCCAATGGCCCGACTGATCGTGGGGGTGCCGCCGAACGCTAACGTCCCCGCCGAAGTCTCAATCACCTGAGCCCAATCAATCCCAAACTGAAACTGATCATTTAACGTCACGTCATATATCTTGGCCTCGATATCAATCTGGCGCTGGATGACTTGCGACACACCAGCCAGATACCGGTCCACTCGTAAGTGAGCGCTCGGTCGATCCGTGATTTGAATCAGGCCAGCCGTCGGATTCACCGCCAGAGAAGATCGTCCTTCGGTCGTCAGCAACCGCTCGACGTCCTCGCGAAGTTCTCTCCAGAAATCGATCGCGTTCTCGGCACTAAGGTTGACGGCTGAAGCTGCCGGCCCGCCAGCATCGCCGCTGGTGCCGCCGCCAGACCCGCCACCTCCGCCCGCGATCGTTACGCCCCCGGTGGTGGAGCTCGCGGCTAGCGTTGCGGAATTACGCCCCACCCCCTTCCGGTTGAGGCGCAGATAGTCCACATGGTGAGTTCGCGTCACTCGCGATCGCACCCGGATCAAGCCGTTTTCTTCCCGCCAGCAGCAATCATTGGCCTCGAGTAGCGCCTGCATCAGAGTCGCTAAGGGAAGTTGTCGAACGTCAAGAGTCACCTCCCCGACGACATCGTGATCAGGAACAATGTTGAGTTGGTTGGCTTCGGCAAAAAGAGCCAAAGCGGATTTGAGGTCGAGCCCTGACGCTTTGAAGGAATACAAGGTCGTATCCCCGGCAAAGGGACCTTTGGAAACGCCCTCACTGCGCTCAATGACCGGGGCAGTGTCGCGGTCACGGGCGTCGGCGGCTGCTTTCCAGCTAAGATCATCGAACTGTTGCTCAACCCATCTCCAATCCTTGCCGGTGTTCCAGCTTCCCGGCGATGCTTCGCTGCGACCGGGATCGAAAATGCCTCCGGCCGCCTCTCCCAAACTGCAAAGTGTCGCAAGACAAAGAATACCGACCCGCCGGAGGGCAGGAATACGAAGATGGAGTGATGCATTCATGGCGTGAGAGGTTTCCGGGCAACCGGTATTGATGCAGGGCGTCCTGGTTTACGTTCGCCGATCGTCGGAATGCACAGGAGGCTCGGTCTGGTCAAAGCCAGGCGCCGCGAGGCCCCTGATCCGGCAATCCAAACCCCGTCGGACTCACACCGTTCCAAGCGGAAGCCGGCAATGCTTTCGCCTTCGGCCACCACTTGTTGATTGATGACCGCCAAGCGACGCGCCGACTGAATCCAAATGCCGGAAAGTTTAAGCATTTCGAAACCTGCCCAGGCGTTTGATCGAATGGAGGAAACGACCGCAGGCGCGCGACCCATTGGATCGGGCAAGCCGGTCTGGCGCCAATGCTTCGCCAGTGCAGCCAGTTCGTTGGTATTGAGTCTGGATCCAAGGTCGACCGTCTCGACTGGCGATGGGTCTAGATGGCTTGGCCGAGCTGGGAAGCTAACGGAGTGGGCAGTCGGCTCACCTGAGGGGATCGAGCGTCGATTTTGAAACCAAGTCAGGAGCAGCAATCCCACGGCGGTGAGGCCAATCCAGACGTCGCGCCGATGGAGCAGCCAGTTCATGAGGCGGGAACGAGAACCCACAAACGCACCGTGATCGTCGCCGAAATCAATCCGGCGCCTGAGCTCCGCAGAGTTAGTTCGGTGAACTCCACCCACTCCGACCGCGCAGCCAACGAGTCCAGAAGATTGGTGAACCGCGCCGATGAGGTCGGATCCGTGTCAAAACCTCCCCTCGCGTTCAAACTGAGAACGACCTCCACGACATCGACCCGAGGCTCTCCTTCCCAGGCTCTTGCTGCTGACTCGATTCGTGACTCGCACGCAAAACCGTTGCCCCTGGCCTCCTCCTCCATCGCGCGCACCCACCGACGAACACCCTCATCACCTGAAACGAGGCTGGCCAGAGCCTGCACGACTCGCCCGTCAATGTCCTCAGCGGTGGCAGAATTCTGGTGTTGTTGCAGTAATTCCAGCTCGCGATTCAATCGGCCAAGGTTCCGCGCCAGGACGCCGTTCTCCTGCACTAGCGGCACCAGGCGCTGCACACTTATCCCCACCAATCCCAATGCGACCGCAAATGGCCACACGAGTCGAATTCGATCCTGGAACCAGGCCCACCGCCTCTGAATCTCCGCGGTCATCGAAGAATCCCTTCCAGACTAAACGACTGTGCCTTGCCTGCGGGTTGGAGCGGGTCTTCCCTCAGGCGACTGGTCCACGAAGCTCGCACGTCCGTTTCGACCGGTGCGGGTGAGGTCGCTGACGCTGTCTGGCGTGGTCGAAGCAGCAACGCCAAAGGCCCCTGTCCCACCGCCGAAGTAAACCTCTCCACGATGGCTGCAGGGCTTTCTGAGCTCTCCGCAGTAGCCCAGCCATCGACCTTGATCTGCCACCCATTCGTCACCCGGCCCAACCCCACATTGGTTAGGACAATTCCCGGCGGTAGGGAATGGGCGAGGCCACCCAGGAGCCAGACTTGGACAGGGGGGCGCAGCGCGCACTCGCGCGCTTCGATCACCACTCGTTGCTGGCGCATCGATTGGTCTGCAGCCCGAAGCGGCACCAAGCAGTGTTCCAGGCGTGCCACTTCTCGACCGAGCTCAACGCGGTTCGTCCACTCTTGCTCGCGTAATCTTTGGGAAAATACCGCCAGTCCCACCGACGACGAAATCGCCAGCCATCCCAACCCACGCCCCCACCGAGACACCACCCGACGCTGCCGAGCCTCTCGCTGTTCGCGCGTCACCAAATTCACCTCCGCGGTGCGGAATCCTCGTACCAGACACCCCCAACCATCGCGCGTCGGCTCAGGTTGCAAGCGAATCACCGCTGGAGCCGCTGTCCCCAGGCTGCGGATCGCCTCTTCCAACAATCCCGATCCACCAAGCCAAATCTCGCCGACGGATTGTTGATATTGTTGCCGAACGAATATCACCGTCCGCCGGACCTCGCCGATAATCCGCTCGAAATCCGCGGCCCAAGAGCCAGTGATCGTCCGGCGCAACAACGGAACTCCGTTGGTTCGATTGACCACTAACACCACCCCGTTCGGAATCTCCACGGCCGCCAGGACAGATTCCCCGCTGGTCGAGGACTGCGATACCATGCTAGCGACTAACTCGGAGGCCGGCGTCAAAACGGTCAAGTTAAGGTTCGCCTGCAGACACGCCCGGACCAAGGCATCATGCAATTCGCGGGGAATCATGTGGACGATGCAGCTCCGTGAATCCGTGCCGGTGGCTGCCGATTGGGCGTTCCACACTGCTGGTCCAGGGAATGACTTGAGTCGCTCGACGTGGCGCTCCACCAATCGGCGAGCCGTCGCAGTCGAACAGGGCGGTATCTCCAAGTAGCTCTGCACCAGTTGTGAGTGCGCTAGGACCAGCGCCACTTCGCGTCCGGGAAAAGCCGTCTGACTTACAGCCAAACGCAGGGCGGGCCCCAACGCTGTCACATCACAAAGTGGTTGCGGCGCCGACCACATTCGGAGCGTGTCAGAATCCCCCGCGCACACGTGCAACTCGTCATTGAGCCAAGAAACACCAAGCACCCCAACATCTGCCACTCGCGCTGACCCGCGAGCGATTCGAGGCGATGACTGCAATTTTAGCATAGCTCGTTCGATCGGTTCACGGCGCCTGGAGCAGTTCACTCGTCGCCTGTCGTAGAGCCCGCCATGCCTGCATCAGCGCGGCATCTTGCTGGAGCGGGCTCCCAAAACCAGCCGCGGCCCAAGCCTGATAAGCAACCGCATAATTGGTCATCGCTGCGAGCGCGTGGTCGGGAGTTTCCGCGGGCGACCCCGGATTGATCGGTGCCCGGCGAAAGGCATCGGCCAATTCCGCGAAGTCGGAGCCCGACGGAACGGACGGTGGCAGATTCCACGCTCCGGTCCGTTGCCACTTTCCCCCGTAATATAACCAAGATTGAGGTGCCAGGACTACTTCGGTGGTCTGCGCTTGACCGTTCTCACCGAACAACTGCACAGGAGTTCCTCGGAGGAAGCAGGTCGTCACAGTGCCCTGACCCAAGGCACCCGTACTGTTAGGCGGGACGCTCCATCCGGCGTTGGTGGCAGCGCGATTGTTGAGCGTTACCGCGACAAACAAATCGGCCAGATCCCACCTTTCGATCAAAAGGTCTTCGCGCCGGCCCGACCAAACCCATCCTACCGGAATCGTCTCTGGCATGGTC
>DLVS01000544.1 GCA_003445095.1 Verrucomicrobiales bacterium | reverse complement strand
TTGCTCCATGACCATCGCCTTCATCACGACCGGCGGGACCATTGATAAAATCTATTTCGATGCGACGAGCGAATATGAAGTCGGCCCGCCGCAAGTCGCGGAGATTTTGCGGGAAGGCAATGTGACTTTTGAATTCCAAGTCGAACCCGTGCTGGCTAAGGACAGCCTTGAACTCACCGAAGCGGATCGCACCTTGATCCGGCGACGAATTACCGAATGCCCGCATGCTCGTATCGTGGTCACTCACGGAACCGACACGATGGTTGAAACCGCTGCTGCCCTCGAGGGAGTGCCGGGAAAGACGATTGTGCTGACCGGTTCGATGCAGCCCGCCCGGTTCCGCAACACCGACGCTGCGTTCAACGTGGGTGTCGCGATCGGAGCGGTGCAGTCATTGCCGGCGGGAGTCTACTTGGCAATGAACGGGCGAATCTTTGATCCGAAACACGTTCGGAAGAATCGCGAGGCGCATCGTTTTGAGCCGAAAAATTGAGGTGTTCGACTCCGAACGAGGTTTCGGGAGCCTCGAGTTCACGCCTCAACGTCCCGTCAGTTCGCCGGCACTGCTTCGGCTCCACGAAAGACGCTGAGAGCCTCTTTGAAGTCGCTGGGCAACGGGGCATTGAATTCGCACCACCGGCCCGAATGGGGATGCCGAAAGGCCAGTCGGCGCGCATGTAACATCTGTCTCGGCGCCCGCCAGCCCGTCTCTTGGGTGAGCCGGGCGTTTGCCCGGGCTCCGTAGACGACATCTCCCACCAACGGAAATCCCAAATGCAAGAAATGCACGCGGACCTGGTGGGTTCGCCCCGTGTGGATCTGAGCTTCCACAAATGCGGCGCCGGCCAGTTGCTCCAGGACGCGATAGGTGGTGCGTGCGTCGCGCCCATCGCCGGTGGTGACTGCCATCTTTTTCCGTTGCACCGGGTGCCGCGCGATTCGAGCCCGAATTTCGCCCGAAGTGGGTTGTAAGTCGCCGCACACGAGGCATTGGTAAACTTTCTCAACCCGCCGGGTCGCGAACGCCTCCTGCAAGGCTCGGTGGGAAAGGTCATTCTTCGCCACGACGAGGCATCCGGAAGTATCGCGATCGAGTCGGTGGACAATCCCCGGCCGCGCTACGCCACCGATGCCACTTAACTGCCCGCGGCAATGATGCAGAAGGGCGTTCACCAACGTGCCATCTTCGTGCCCGGCGGCGGGATGTACCACCAAATCCGGTTGCTTGTTCAGCACCAGGAGGTCGGAGTCTTCGAACAAAACGTCGAGGGGAATCTCTTGGGGCGCGACCTCGGCGGCGGTGACGTCTGGCCAACGAATCTCCACCAAATCCCCGGCGCGCGGCGCTTGGGCTGGTTTGGGAGGACGCCCGTTCACTCGCACGCAGCCCTGCGACAGCAACCGCTGAATTTCAGCTCGTGAACTGGTCTCATAGCGGCTGTGCAAAAAGCGATCGAGGCGCTGACCAGGCAGCGATTGCTCTACGGTGAAGACGTCGAGTTCGGACATTTGCTAACGGCGAATCACCGGGGAGTCGGTTGATCGGGGCCGCAATACTAAGAAGAGAGCGATGCCTGCGATGAGAATCAAGAGGCTGGTCAGTTGGCCCGGGGTCAACACGCCCGCGAGGGGCGATGAACGAACGTCGTAGTCCCCGCGAAACCATTCCGTGAAACTGCGCAGCACGGCATAACCCATCAAGTACACCGAAAACACTTGCCCAGGAAACCGCCGATGGCGCACGCCCCACATCAGCGCCGCGAAGAAGGCCACGTTCAAGAGGGCTTCATAGATTTGGGTCGGATGCACGGCGGCTGGATGGGTCGAGTGAGTCGGCGGAAAGTGGATACCCCAAGGCAAGGTCGTTGGGCGACCGAAGCAACAGCCGTTCATCAAACATCCCAGGCGACCAAACGCATGCCCCAGGGCTACGCCGGGAGCCAGACAGTCGGCCACCGTCCACAGCGGCAACTTCATCGCATGAATGCGCCAGATACCGACCAAGGTCCCCAGAATTAGGCCGCCGTAATAAACGAGACCCCCTTGCCACACGGCGAACGCTTCCGTCCACGGACGTCCAACAAAATCCCGTTGCCAATAACTGCCGACATACCACACCCGAGCGCCGACGAGGCCGGCGACCACCAGCCAAGGCGCCAAGTCGTAGATCGCTTCTCCGTTCAGGCCCAGGCGCCGCATATTGAAGGCGCTTACCATGAGGCCTGCTAAGAACCCCAGCGCGACCAAGACTCCAAAGGTGTGGATGGGGAAGTGGCCCAGGTGAAAGAGAATTGGCTTCACGCGAGGCCGGACGCTACGCCGGTTAGGGTCCGGGCGAAAGCCTGAGGCGACTGAGTATTTGAGTTCCGACCCGACCTCTTTGACCAGGCCAACCGACAAATGTGGATCGACCAACCGAGCCCTGGTTCAAGTGCATCGACGGAGGATGGCTAGGGCGCCTCGCCCAAACGTCCGTTCTATTTCAGCCTCGCGTCCTTCGGTCCTTAACCGACCGGCACATGCAAAGTGCGTACCAACGATCCAGCCCAAATGCATTGTGCAACGCGCCGGCGATGTCGGTTCGCGAGTGTCGGTCGCCCCGGAGGCCAACCTTGGTGCTTGTTACCCACTTGGATCTCGCTCGGGCGCGGGAGATTGGGTCACGGTAGTCGAGTTTTGGTGCGAGTTGCTCAGAATTGGAGCATCGGTGGCGCGGTTCCAGCGACCTGCGCTTGCAACTCGCTGACCCAGCAAGCCAAAGATTCCCGAACGACCACGACTGCATTCGTCGCTGCCTCTTCGTGGCTTGTTCGGTTGGATAGTTGATTCAAGCCGGTCAAGCGTTGCTTGGAACAATCGAAGTGAAATGAGGACTCAGCCTCAAAACGAATTGGGCTATCTATGAACATCAGGTTGCTAAGAATGAGCGTCGCGGTGGGGATTTCGACGTTCGCCCAGCTGGCTCTTGCTGCCGCCGGGCGGGTAGAGAACACGACACTGACGTTGCCTCTAACGCCTCAGGCTGAGGAGGGCTACAAGTTCGTCACCTCGCTTGCCTCTTTGACATTTTCGAATCCCATTGCGCTCGCGTCGCCGCCCGGAGACTCGCAACGTTTATTCGTCGTAGAACAAGGGGGCCGGATCATGGTGATCACAAACCTGGCCCAGCCTACCAAGGCGTTGTTCTTGGACGTCTCTGGCACCACTATTTTCGCCGGCGAGCGAGGTCTTCTCGGACTCGCCTTTCATCCCAACTACGCCAGCAACGGGCGCTTTTTTGTGTTTCGAACTTGTATGGCTCGGACCGGGAATCAAACGAGGGATTGGCTCCACGATCGGCTCTCGGAGTTCCGCGTATCCTCCACGAACGAAAATCGGGCGAATCCCACCGAAGCAATTCTCTTCCAGCAATACGACTCCCAAGGCAACCACAATGGTGGCGATTTGCATTTTGGTCCCGATGGATATCTCTACGTATCCCTGGGGGATGAAGGCGGCGCGAATGACCAGGGTAGTAACAGTCAGAAGATTACCAAGGACCTGTTCGCGGGTATTCTGCGGTTGGATGTCGACAACCGCCAGGACTCCATTGTCCCGACACCGCATCCGGCCGTGGTCGCCGGTGCTTACCGGATTCCGGCCGACAACCCGTTTGTGGGCGCGACGACCTTTCTTGGAGCCGCCATCGATACCACCAAGTTGCGAGCGGAATATTGGGCGGTCGGACTGCGCAATCCCTGGCGAATTTCCTTTGATTCACTTACGGGGGAACTGTGGGTGGGTGATGTAGGGCAAGGCGTCTGGGAATCGGTGTTTGTGACACGTGCTGGGGCCAATCACGGCTGGGCATTTCGGGAAGGGCCAGCCGCAGGCCCTAAAGCCGGAGTGCCGGATGGATTCCTAACCGATCCGGTGTTCAACTATGTGGCTCCGATCTACAGCTATGATCATGGGTCGGGCACCATGCGTGGGAATGCGATCATTGGCGGTCGGGTGTATCGAGGGACGCGTTTTCCGGCGCTTCAGGGCGAATACATTTTTGCCGACTACGGTAGTGGAAATGTTTGGTCGCTACGGCGGCGCAGCGGCTTAGCGCCTTTGGTTAATCGCTTGACTGGCGAAAGCCGGATCACGGCCTTTGGGATCGACCCGCGGAACGGGGATATCTTGGCGTGCGTGGCCTCGGGATCGATCAAACGGCTCGTGGGTGACGGCATTATCGGCGATGGGCCGCTGCCTCCGACGTTGGCCGAAACGGGCGCCTTCGCCAACCTCCAGACCCTCACGCCGAATCCGGGAATAGTTCCGTATTGGATTCGCCTCCCTTTCTGGTCGGATTCCGCCAGCAAGACACGCTGGTTCTGCGTTCCTTCCACCAATCAGTTCCTGACTTATACGAATGCGGAAGCGTTCGGGTCGCCTCCCGGAACCGTGTGGATAAAACATTTTTCGATGATGATGACGAGTGGGGTCGCGTCGTCGGTACGTCGACTAGAGACGCGCTTCCTGGTCCGCAACGAGACCGGCGCTTACGGGGTCACTTATCGTTGGAACTCCGCCACCAACGCCGTGTTGGTGCCGGAGGAGGGGGCTGAAGAGATGCTCACGCGGGTCGTTGATGGCCTGCCAGTAAACCGAGTGTGGCGTTACCCCAGCAGAGCGGAATGTATGAGCTGCCACACAGCGGCAGCGGGATATTCTCTTAGCTTTACGGCGGCACAGACGCATCAGGCGGCCAACCGAACGCTGGCGACAATGATCCGGGACGGCTACTTTTGGAATCCGCCCTCGTCGACGAGCTCATTGCGCCCACTCAAAGTACCGACGGACGAATCGGTAAGCCTCCATTGGCGAGCGCGGTCTTGGTTGGCGGTTAATTGCTCGTATTGCCACCGCCCCGGCGGAGGTGGAGGTGGGCTTTTTGACCTTCGATTGGACACGCTCACTGACCGTTCCGGAATGATCAATGGAGCGCTCAACGACGATCGAGGCGATCCCGCCAATCGGGTCGTGGTGCCCGGCGACCTCGTCCACTCGCAACTATGGCAGCGGCTGCAAAGTCGCGGACCAGGCCAAATGCCTCCGCTGGCAACGGTGGTGGCCGATCCCGACGGGGTAGCCGTCGTGCGCCGCTGGATTCAATCCCTAGCAACCCCCACGCTGACCATCGCTCCCCGCCTTTTTGCGCGCCCAACTGGTGAAGGGCTGCGGCTGGAGATCCTCCAACCGGCTGATCGCGTGATCTGGATTGAGACGGCCGATACCTTGGATAGCGATACGTGGGAGGTTCGAGATGTTCCCGGGCTGGAGGAGGCGTCCTTCCCGCTGGATCCGCAGGGGATCGAAGTCGATCTCGCCCCGGGAGAATCTCGGTTCTTCCGCGTGCGGGCCGAGGAACCATGACGTCGGGGCCTGCCGTTGAACTGGGGAACGGGGGAGAAACGGAGCAAAGAAAACCCCGCCCTGGCCGTGGGAGAAAGGGTCCCTTCTACCTGAAGAGACCAAGTGGGAACAGCGGGCACCCGTCGCCTTCCTGTATTCGAGGCCTGGCGTTGGCATGCTTATAATCCGCTTTGATGTTCCCGAGGTTGAGACAAGGTCGAAGGACACAATCTCGATACACGCACCGGGCAGGGAAAACTGGAAAGAACTGCCGCTCTCGCGGCGACGCAATCACTGCGGCAAAATTCCCCTCATTTCAAGCTCGAAGGCAGTCGGAGCGCGGGCGGTCAACCCCGGGCAAAGAGCCACATCTTCGCTACAGCGGACTTCCGGAAATACCAGGAGCTTTTCGGGTTCGAGTTCGGCTGAAACAATCAAGTCAGGGACACAGTGTGGGAGGAACGGTTCGTGTTCGGGCTCGCCGGGGTCGACTTCAATTTTGCTGGCGTCGCTGCGTCGAGCCGATTCGGGCCACCAGCGGGTTCTCGCCAAAATCGTCTTCCTCGAAACGAAGGGCCTCGCCGTAAAAAGATTGGTCTTCAGTGGCGGAAAACCAGTGCTTCTTCACTGGGCCAAACATCCGCATGTACCAATTGGGATTAATCGTACCGATTTTGGGCGACCGGCTTCCGGTCCTCTGACTGACGTCATTTTCAAGGGTGACACGATCATGATCACTCTGCGCGATCACGGGAGCGTAGTGTCCGTAGGACGGTTGGCCTTTCTTCCCACCTTGCATGATCCCCCAGCCTTCACCGATGTCAGGGAGGGCGCTGGCGTTGAGGCCGTAACGCCAACTCACCCATTGGCGCATCCAATGGCTCAGGGCATTATAGGCCGTTTTCGCCTCGCCGCTGGTGTTGGCGCCGGTGGCGATCTGGCGCGCCTCGCGCATCGCTTTAGTCAATTCTTCGCCGACGTTGATTTCGCGTTGCTCGAAATTAAAGGCACCGTGGAGTTTGAGGATGAGGTCCCGTCGTTGCTCGAGTCGTTGAGGATCCAGCGGTAGGGTGCGTAGAACGCCAATGAAATTGGACATGTTCGCACTGCACGCATTGAAGGTGTAATCCCCCTGCCCGCTTCGGGCGAGGTCCTGATTGGAGATATCAGCCTCGTAGAGCGTTTGGGTACGACCCAAAAGCCAGGCCAGCCGGCTGTTCGGTGGCGGTCCGACGAGGGTGCCTTGACCTTGGGTGATGGTGAAGGCCGAGTCGATGGCTTGAAGCACTTGAGCGCTTTGTCGGAGGACGGCGGGCGTGGCGAAGAACTCTTGATAGGCGTTGGTATTGTCCGGAACGCCATTGACGTGTTTCACCGCCATGTTGCCGTCGTCGGAAACGCGCAGATCTGCGTTGAGCCCCTGCCAATAATTTGGCTTTTGTTGGGCGACCGGAATCTTGGTGTAGCGTTGGATCACCGGCCCGCCGGTTGATAACGGGAGTGGTCTAGCCGACGAAGCGCTAGGAGGTACCGCGCCCCGTGAACCGCGAGGGGCGAATCGAGTGGCCGAGTCCGTGGGGGGTGAGTACCGCGCTGGCGCCGCCGCGGGATTCACAGCGCTCAATTCGCGGTCAACGAAATCCAGGCCGCATTGCGGCGGTGCGAGGGCGATGGCAGTCGACGAAGCTTCTCGATGAGGCGAATTCGTGGAGGATTGCCGATCTTTTAAGCTCGAAACCGGTGATTTCATTCCCGCGAACTCAACTATGTTGCCGAGCCAGCCGCTTGAGGGTCAACCGAGAATTCCAAAGCGATTCGGAAGCAAGGTGGCAAAGCGAAGAATGCCCGCGGCACGGGATGAGCCAAGACGGAAGTCGGATGATGGTACGACGGCGCGGAGGTACAATGATGAGCAGTTCTCCAGCGAGCTTGCGACCTGCTCCGACACCGAAATCAACAGATGGAAGAGTCGCAATTCTTACGCTGCGGCCTCCAACCACCACAAAATAATGAACCATCTGAAGCCGAACGGCGATTAAGGAGCAAGCGGCCGCGAGTTCATTTAGTCGAAATCACCAAAAGAATCACCGTCATGAGAATCATTGTCGCAGCCTGGCTATTTGCCTTTATGCACGCCTTTGCCGATCAAGGCTCGTTATCGCCGAGCCCTCGGACGAATATCAATCCGGCGTTGCTGTACTCGCAGGCCATTCAAGTGATGCCTGACCGCTCGGAGCAGGACCATCTATTCACCAACGAATGGCGCGGGCGTGAGCTCGACGAGCGGTTCAACCAACAGATCGCGACGTACGATAACTCCTTCAACCTCCTTCGCCTGGCCGCCCGGCAGAAGGTGCCGTGCGACTGGGGTTACGACCTTTCCCAAGGCCCCGAACTTCTTCTCCCCAGCCTCGCGAAAGCGAAATCGCTTACTCAGGCCGCGCGGTTGCGGATTCGGTGGCACTTGGAAAACGGCCGCCCCGACGACGCCCGTGATGACTTCTTGGCTGCCTTTGTCCTCGGACGGCAGGTTTCACGGGACGGAATCCTCATCTCGGCTCTCGTCCAGTTCGCGATTGAGAACATTCTCGTGTCGAGCCTCGCTGAGAATTGGTTCCGGCTCGGCCCGGAAACATTACAGCAAATTATGGACGGGATTGAAGCCGCGCCTGCTCGTGGCGCCATCGTACAGTGTATTGAGACGGAACGTGTCTCGTTCAAGGATTGGCTGGCCCGCAAAATCAGGGAGTTTCAGTCGGATTCCACTGACGAGTCGGAGGCCCTACAGAAGACCCGCCAACTATTGCACTCAGTCATGGATCAGTCGGAGGATCCTTCGAAGAAAACGAATTCACCCACGCCGGAGAGCGTGATTCAGGCAGCGGGCGGAACCACCGCAGGATTGCTTCAGCAGCTTAAGGAATTGGATCCCCTCTATGAGGAGGCCGCAGTCCTGATGACAGTGCCGTATCAACAATTCCTCCCGCTGATCCAAGCCTTCAACGAGAAGCTGAAGAAACATCCCAACCAACTCGTGAAGGACTTTTTCCCCGCGTTCGAGAAGTGCCGAATCAAGGAATTCGCCGTCGAAGTCAAGCTGGCGATGTTACGAGCGGCCTTCGAGTATCGCCAAGCAGGCGACGGAGCATTTGCCCAAATACTCGATCCCACACTTCAAGCGCCGTTTCATCTTCGCCGCTTCGAGTTTGACGGGACGGATCGCGGATTCGAGGTGAGTTCGAAGATGAGGTACCCTGACGACTGGAATGCCTCGCTAATCTTCATCGAAAAAGACGGGCCGGCTTTCTATCTTGATGGCAAGAACGCCGGGAAACCGGTCAAGTGAGGCGACTTCCGCCGCTTTCCTCAAAAACCGTGACCCTCGCGTTGAACACCGAACCAGTCACAACGGTGCCTTGCAATGGGCTCGACCTCATCGGTCGGGCTCGCTCGGGTGACTGTGAGGCCTTTGATGAGCTTTGCCGAGAGCACGGCGACCGACTCCTGCGCCAAGCGATGGGACTCTGTGGTGATGCCGGCGCGGCGGAGGATCTCGTACAGGAAACCTTCGTCGAAGCGTGGCGCTGTCTCGGGCGCTATCACGGTGCCTGCCGTTTTTTCACTTGGCTGTGCAGTATATTGATTCACCGACATCGCAGCTCGAGGCGGAAACGGTGGCCCGTCCCTTTCTCGTTGCTCTTCGGCGGCGAGCGAGAGACGACCGAACGATTTCTCGCCGATGTCCCCGATCCCACCGCGGCGCCGGGAGTGCAGTCGGAGCAGGCCGAGCAAGCCGCGCGCGTACTGCGCAGCCTGGAAAAGCTCCCGGCGAGACAGCGCGAGGTTGTTTATCTCCGCTTCTATGCCGAGGATTCCCTTGAAGGGATTGCCGCGGCGCTTGGCTGTCCGGTCGGCACCGTCAAGTCGCGACTGTTTCACGGATTGGAACGCCTTCGTCAGTTGACTGCGCTACGGAAGGAGAACGACGTATGAAATCGTCTGCTTGTGATCGCGAATCGGTGGCCTTGCTGGCGTCTTCGGCGCTGAGCCCGGCGGAAGCCGAGCGCGCTCGCGACCACGTGGAACATTGCCCTGCCTGCCGCGAGTATTTGCGGGAGATGTCGGCGCTCTGCGACTTGCATACGGCGGCGTGTGGCCAATTGACGAGCGTGGA
>DLVS01000231.1 GCA_003445095.1 Verrucomicrobiales bacterium | reverse complement strand
CCTGCAGCAGCGTGTAGCCGCCGGAAATCGCCGCGGGCGAAGGAGGATTGAGAAAAGGGAAAGTCGAGATGTCCCCGAGCCGGAACGCCTTCATTCGGAGGATCACTTCCGCCAGATTCGCCCGCTGAATTTCGGGCTGGGTATGCGCCGGACGCGCCTGAAAATCGTCCTCCGAATATAAACGAATGCAGATCCCGGCCTGGACGCGCCCCGCCCGACCTTTGCGTTGGTTCGCGCTGCTTTGGGAAATGGGTTCGATCGGCAGTCGGCGCGTCCGAGTGCGGGGATTGTACCGGCTCAATCGGGCCAATCCGGCGTCGATGACGAAGCGAATCCCCGGAATCGTTAGGGAAGTTTCCGCGATATTGGTCGCGACCACGATCTTCCGCACCGCCGTCGGCGCGAATACGCGCTGTTGGTCGCCGGCACTCAGGCGACCATAAAGCGGAACGACTTCGGCCGCTCCACCGAGCCGGCCCTCCAGCAAATCGCTGGCTTCACGGATATCCTTCTCGCCCGGCAGAAAAACCAGGAGATCACCGGTCGTCGATTCCGCGATGAGTCGAACGGCGGTGCGCACCGCGGCATCCACAAACGTCTCGTCCCCCCGCTCCTCGCCATCCGGATCGAGTGGTTCGTACCTGACTTCGACCGGAAAGGCTCGTCCAGAAACCTCAATCACGGGCGCATTATCGAAGGCTCGGGAAAACGCCGCCGTGTCGATGGTCGCAGACGTAATAATCAACTTCAGGTCAGTTCGTTGCGCTAGGAGTCCCTTCAAATACCCCAGCAGGAAGTCAATGTTCAGGCTGCGTTCGTGCGCCTCGTCGATGATCAAAGCGTTATATTCCGCCAGTAGCGGATCACCCTGAGTCTCCGCGAGCAGAATACCGTCGGTCATCAGCTTCACGTACGTCTCCGGTCCCGAACGATCGTCGAACCGAATCTTGCAGCCAACCTCACGCCCCCACGGCACGGCCAGTTCTTCGGCCAGGCGGCGCGAAATCGACAAAGCGGCAACCCGTCGCGGCTGAGTGCAGCCGATCATCGCTTCGATACCGAGTCCGGCTTCGAGACACATCTTGGGGATTTGCGTGGTCTTCCCCGAACCCGTTTCGCCCGCGATGACCACCACTGGATTGTCTCGAATCGCGGCGACGATCTCATCCTTCCGCGCGGTGATGGGAAGTGAATCGGGGTAAGTGATTGCTGGGACGTGAGCCCGTCGGAGTTCCCGTAACTCGGCCGATTGCCGAACTTCAGTTAGGAGTCGTTCGAGAATCGAGTCGTGGTGGCGGGAGTGTCTTTGATCGCGAAGCAAACGAACGAGCCGCGCGCCGAGCCGGACCCAATCATGAGTCAGGCAGCGGGGCAGGAGCGTCTGCAGTTCGCGGATGAGGGCATCATTCATGCCGGGCCAAGCAGTATGCCGCTCGGGGGTCACCGATGGGAATCGGGAAAACCCTCGTGATCGGCCAGTCTGGCATACGACCTTTTGTTGCAGGTGCAACGAAAGGTTGTAGGAGGGTCCCGCGCCGCGAGCGGTCGCGGACTAGTAGTAAGGGCCCGATTGGCCACCGGCCTGGCCAGCCGCCCGGTTTCGCCGGTCCAAGGATTCTACGATTTCGGTTCGCTGAAGCTTCCTGCGCGCTTAGACAAATCCGAGTAAACGCCCGCCTTGGTAAGTTACCCACGCCGCGATCCACGCTAACGCAGTCATGTAGGCCAGTTGAAATAGCGGCCACTTCCAGCCGTTGGTTTCTCGACGCACGATGGCGATCGTGCTGACGCATTGCATGGCGAAGACGTAAAAAACCATGAGAGTCACTCCGGTGAGGGTCGTATACACGGGCGTGCCATCGGCCCACGTTTCCGACTTCAGCGTTTCGACGAGGCTCGCGGTGCTGGCGGAGTCACCGGTATCTACTTTGCCCACGTTGTAGACGACCGACATGGTGCTCACGAAGACTTCGCGGGCGGCAAACGACGCCACGATGCCAATCCCAATCTTCCAATCGAAGCCTAGCGGCCGAATAAGGGGTTCCACCCCGTGACCCAGCCGACCGGCAAAGCTTTGACGCAAATGTTCGCCTGCTTGCTCCTTATCGAGCGCTTCGAATTGTTCGACCAGTTGCTTGAACGCGGGTTGGGCCCGGACTTCAGGAATTTTTCGCAGCGCCTCCTCAGCCGAGCGGATCTCCGGAAGCATTGCCTGCGCGGCGGCGACTCGACGCGCGTCGATACCCGCATCAACGGCTGGATTGCGGGGATAGGTGGCGAGGAACCACAGTAAAATGTTGATCCCCAGAATCACTGTGCCGGCGCGGCGGAGGAATAGCTTCGACCGGTCCCACATGTGGCGCAGGATGACTTTGGTGACCGGTCGTTTGTAGGGCGGAAGTTCGAGAATGAGCGGCGGTGGCTCGCCTCGAAGCAGCGTTCGCTTGAACAGCCAGGCCATACCCAATGCGCCCACGATTCCCAGCAAATACATTCCCAGCAACGTCAGCCCTGGCAGTCCGACGAAGCCAAAGAGTTGGGTGGGCGGAATGCAGGCGGCGATCAACACCGTGTAAACCGGCAGCCGCGCAGAACAACTCATGAGCGGCGCTACCAAAATGGTCACCAGGCGATCTTTCGGAGACTCAATCGTCCGGGTCGCCATGATTCCCGGAATGGCGCAGGCAAACGACGACAGCATCGGGATGAAGCTCTTGCCGTGTAGTCCGACTCGCGACATCAGTCGGTCCATCAGGAACGCTGCCCGCGCCATGTAGCCCGTGTCTTCCAGTAGGGCGATGAAGAGGAAAAGTAGACAAATTTGCGGCAGAAACACGATCACGGCGCCAACGCCTTGGATGACTCCGTTGGCGATTAGGTCCTGAAGGTCACCTGCTCCCAGCAGTTGGGTGACGGTTCCCGCGCACCAGTTTACTGCCTTCTTGATGGCGTCCATCGGAATCGTTGCGAACGTGAAGATACTTTGAAACATCAGCGCCATGATCCCGACGAAGATCAGCAACCCCCAGACCCGGTGCGTCAGGACTCGATCCAGTTTATCGGACATCGTGTCACCGGGAATCGTGGTCTCGGTGGTGACGTGTTGGGCGATGGCGAACACGCGGGCATAGCGCGCTTCGATCGCCGCGCTGCGCCAGTCGACTCCGGCCGCTTCGAGGCGCGATCGTGCGGCGGCGACGGCGTCGGCAATTTCGGCGGGATACAGTTCGCGATGGGCGTTCAAGACTTTGTCGTCGCTGAGGACGAGCAAAGCCTCGGCGGACGCCAACCGTTCGCGATGTGGAAACAGCCGCTCCAGCCGTGCCTCCAGAGCCTGCGCCTCGCGGCCGAAGGTCTCGGGCAGCTCGGCAAACGACCGAGGCTCGTAGGTATGGCCCAACTGATCCGTAGCTTTTGAGGTGAGCGAAGACTCGGGAAATCGATTGGATCGAGCGGCGTCGTTAACCGCGTCGCGCAACCCGTTCACTCCAGTTCCAGCGCTGGCAACGAGTGGGAATACCGGCACGCCGAGCGCTGCCGACAGTCCTTTGAGGTCGAGCTCTTGGCCGTTGGCCTGCGCGACATCCATCATGTTCAAGGCCACGAGCGTCGGGTATCCCAGCTCGATGACTTGCGTCGCATAGTAGAGGTTGCGCTGCAGGTTCGAGGCATCTACGACCACGATAATCAGGTCGGGTTCGGGAACATCTTTTAGCCGACGGAACAGAACATCCCTGGCGATCTGTTCATCCAGCGATTGTGGGCTCAGCGAATAGGTTCCCGGCAGATCCAATAAAGTTACCGGGTATTCGGGGTCGGCTCCCACCATCGCTCCTTCTTTGCGCTCGACCGTGACCCCCGCGTAATTGCCGACTCTGGCACGTAGCCCGGTGAGGGCGTTGAACAAGGTGGTCTTGCCGCAATTCGGATTGCCGGTCAGGACTGCGGTAAACGTGGCGGACGCACCGGTTGACCTCCGAAGGGGTTGGCTGACGTTAGGGACGTGCTCCGGCATGAGTCAGATTTAAGATGGCGATTTCGAGGAATCTCACGGCCGAGGCGTCACCAGGACTAACTCCGCCTCGTGTTTTCGCAGAGAGAGGTTGTAACCGCGAACGCGGATTTCCACCGGGTCACCTAGCGGCGCAAACCGCACTAACTCTACGGGTGTTCCCACGAGCAACCCCATTTCCAACACGCGGGCGCGGTGTTCGGGCGGAATGCGGATTTCGGCAACGACGGCCCGGCCGCCGGGAGAAAGAGAGGAAAGTGGCTGGTTCACGAAGGAAAGGCTAGGTACTGGCGACCTGCGGGGCGAGGCCAGATAAAGCGCGGAAGATCGATTCACTATCCTCACGCCGCGAGGCGGAACGGAGGCGCCGGCGCAACGAGAATGTTTTCTGCTAGCTTGGCGCTTAAGCCCAGCCGCGCGTTGCAGACTTGGCAGAGGACGTTGTTTTGCAAGGTGATGACTTTGATCCGCTGTTCCTCGCCGAAACCCATTTCGCGCAGTCGCTGATTGATATCGGGCGCCGCCGTAAGTTGACGCACGATCACCACGCAGCCAGCGCGTACTTTGTTCAGCGGATACAGTTCGCCTGGCCGGGGAGGATCCGGCACCGGAATGGGTCCTGGACGCGGGTCTGGCACCGTCTTCAGCGTAAGAACTGGCCGATTCTCGGGCAATCGGAGTGGTTGGCGGACGGTTGCTATGGGTTGTCGGTGAATTGCTGGCCGCTGGCGAACCCCTCAGAGAGGTCGACAAGAACGGGGTTGGGCTGCCGCGCTGCTGTGGCCCCGCGCCTCAAGCGCGGCCATTCGCGCTGGCGCAAGGGAGGGGTTCGACGCGGATCCGCGAAAGGTCAGCCCAGAGCCGTCCCTTGGCGGGAGCGGTGCCGCGTGTAGGCCGAAGGACAATGGTTCACGGTAAGCTTCGCACGACGGCTTTAATGCTGTTCCTAATCCCTAAACCAGCAGCCCAGACCGTGAAATTCGGGAATCTCTCGTTTGCGACCGCCGAGCAGATCGAAGAAGCGCCGGACCGATTCAAAAGACGTGATGTCGTGAAAGAGCACGCAGCCTCCGGGTCGCACCCAGGGCATCCAAGCACAGAAATCCGCCACCACCGACTCAAAAAAACCTTA
>DLVS01000006.1 GCA_003445095.1 Verrucomicrobiales bacterium | reverse complement strand
AAGATGATGTCGGGTCCGGTGACCAGGTCGGTGGTCGGATAGAACGTCTTCAGAGTCGCGTTCTTGGCGTCCGTTTCCTTGTCGCCAGTCCAGCCCATCGTGGCGAACGGCCAGAGCCAAGAGCTGAACCACGTGTCGAGGACGTCGGGGTCTTGGGTGAAGCCCCACTCCTCAAGTTTCTTCGCGTAAGAATCCGAGTATGTGACGGCTTCCCAGTGGATATCCTCACCAACTTTTACGAGACGATACCAGGCTCGTTCAGAGTCGATCTCGTCAACCGTCAGTTTTTCGGTGCTCGCGACAAAGTGTAAACCAAACTTCTCCCAAGATTCGTCGGGTTTGAACGGTTTTCGTCTCCACACCGGAATCCGATGCCCCCACCACAATTGGCGGCTGATGCACCAATCTTGGATGCCGCCCATCCAGTGGTCATAGACCTTGGCCCAACGCTCGGGGAAAAAGCGCATCTCCGCTTTGGGGGGCGCGCCCGCCTCGGGCGCTGCGGTGGACGCCTCGTCCGCCGCACTCGGGCGTGTGGGGTCATCCGCTGCCGACTTCGCCTCCACGCGCGCCGGTGTCGAAGGCGAGGCGCCTTCGACAGCGCCCGAGGCGGGCGCGCTCCCCAAAGCAATGCAGGCGCGCGCGGCTTGCACACTCGGATACTTCAGGAACCACTGTTCGCTCAGCCGCGGTTCAATCGGCACATCCGCACGCTCGCTGAACCCCACATTGTTGGTGTAAGGCTCTACCTTTTCCATCGCACCAGCGGCCTCCAAGATCTCCGCCGCTTTCTTCCGCGCGACGAACCGATCAAGGCCCGCGAGATCAGCGCCGGCTTCGGCCGTCATTTTCCCGTCTGGTGTCAGAACATCGATCACCGGGAGCCGATGCCGCAGCCCAATTTCATAATCCGCCTTGTCATGAGCCGGCGTCACCTTGAGCACGCCCGTGCCGAAACTGAAATCCACGTGTTCATCCGCGATGATCGGAATGAGGCGCTGTTCCTCCGGCACATCCAACGGCAACGCGCGAATCACGTGCTTGCCGATCAGGTGCGTGTAGCGCGGATCGGACGGGTTGACCGCCACGGCGGTGTCGGCAGGGATGGTTTCTGGGCGCGTCGTGGCGATGGTAAGGAAAGTGCCGGTACGCTGAATGCCCGCACGCGCGGGCGAGGCCGCCGGCGCTCCGTCCACCACTTCCACGCGAAAGTGATACATGAACCCCTTCTGTTCCTTCATGATCACTTCTTCGTCCGACAACGCCGTGAGCGACGCCGGGCACCAGTTCACCATGCGCTTGCCGCGATAGATGAGTCCCTTCTTGTAGAGATCGACGAAGACCTTGGAGACGCACCGGGAATACTCCGGATCCATCGTAAATCGAGTGCGGGTCCAATCGCAGGAAGCCCCAAGCGCACGAAGTTGCTGGAGAATGATCCCGCCGTACTTCTCCTTCCATTCCCAGATCTTCGCGACTAGCGCCTCGCGACCCAAATCGTCGCGATGCTTGATCTCGCCAGACTTTTTCAAGGTCTTCTCGACGACGTTCTGAGTCGCGATACCCGCGTGGTCGGTGCCGGGAAGCCAAAGGACTTCTTTGCCGTCCATGCGGGCCTTGCGCGCGAGGATGTCCTGGATCGTGTTGTTGAGAACGTGACCGAGCGTGAGGACGCCGGTGACGTTCGGCGGTGGGATCACAATGGAGTACGCCGGGCGAGTTGAAGAAACGCGCGCGGGATCGGCCGTGAAGCATCCGTGGTCCAACCAGAACTGGTACCACTTTTCCTCAACGGACTTCGGCTCGTAAACCTTGGGAATTTCGGTCATGTCGCGAGGGGACATCTTAGCGGAGCGAGAGGCGCTAAGGCAACTGGGGGGAGTCAGTAATGTCGTAACTCGTGAGAACGTCGCCGCCCCACCCCTCCCTCCGAACCGGACAACGGATTTCCCGCATCCGGCCCTCCAGTCAGTCCCTCGCGCCGTGCGCCAAAAACGATCACCACGAAGATTGCCACCAGCCGCGGTGATTCCCATGCTCGGTCCGATGTTGGCGCCGTTGGCCGGATTGGCGGCTGGGTTTTTGCATGTGGTTTCAGGTCCCGATCACCTCGCGGCGGTCGCGCCGCTGGCAGTCCGAGCCCATCGCGGCGCGTGGCAGACCGGCGTTCGCTGGGCGATTGGACATTCGGCCGGAGTCGCGGTGGTGGGCTTGTTGGCGGTCGCCTTTCGGGGCGTCTTGCCGGTGGAGGCAATCTCGTCTTGGAGCGAACGTCTGGTTGGTGTGCTCCTGATCGGCATTGGACTGTGGAGTCTGCGCCAAGCGGCCCGAATCCAGATTCACTCGCACACCCACACTCATGACGGAGAGACGCACGAGCATGTGCATTTTCACGCACCGGAATCGGCTTCTGGCCGGCACCCCGTGGCGCATTCACATCGGCACGCGGCCTTTGGTATTGGAACGTTGCACGGGTTGGCGGGGAGCTCCCACTTCCTCGGCGTGTTGCCCGCCCTCGCCCTCCCGACAACCGGCGCGGCGGTTGCCTATTTGTTGGCGTTTGCCGTCGGCACCGTCGTCGCCATGGCGGGATTTTCCTCGGCGCTGGGTTTATTCTCTCGTCGGACTGGGGGGCGACGCCTCGCCTATCGCGGTTTGTTGCAGGCGTGCGCCGGGGCTGCGATCGGAATCGGTGCCTGGTGGCTGGTCGCGGCGACTTGAAAGATACCCCGCGCTTGGCGGATGGCGCGGGACGTTTATGGTTCCGCCCACGTCTTAGCTGTCTATGAAATTGCTTTGCCTGCTTGCCAGCCTTATCGCCCTGCCTGTCGTGGCCCAGATCAAGGTTGAAGAATTTATCGCCGACAATCCACCCACAGCGAGCTCCCACGCTTCCACGATTTGCGATGCGGCCGGGAGCCTCATGGCGGCCTGGTTTGGGGGTACCAAGGAACGGGCTCGTGATTGTGTCATTTGGCTCTCGCGCCACGAGGACCGCAAGTGGACCAAACCTGTCGAAGTCGCGCGCGGCGATGAGGACGGCGATGAACAATGGGCCTGCTGGAACCCGGTGTTGTTCCAGCGGAAAACGGGAGGCGACCTTTGGCTGTTCTATAAAGTGGGACCGAGCCCGTCCGAATGGTGGGGACGCTTTATCACTTCCAAGGATGCTGGACTCACCTGGTCGCGGTCCAAACGGCTGCCGAGTTATGCGATTGGACCGGTCCGCAACAAGCCCGTCGAGCTGGCCGATGGAACGGTTCTCTGTGGTGCGAGCACGGAAAACCGCGGGTGGCTGGTCCATATGGAATGGTTCACCAAGCCGAATGAGCGCTGGCGTACCTCCGACCCGCTCAATAGTGCGATGCAGTGGGGTGCGATCCAGCCGACCATCCTTCTTTGGCCCGACAAGCGAATTCAGATCCTCTGCCGCTCCAAGCAGGGCAGCGTCCTCGAATCCTGGAGCGAAGGAAATCTTCGCGAATGGAGCCCTATGCGCCGCACCGGATTACCGAATCCCAACAGTGCTATTGACGCGGTCATGCTGCGCAATGGCCAAGCGTTGCTCGCGTACAATCCTTCCACCGACAATCGAAACCAACTTGTAATCGGTCGCTCGCTGGACGGACTCAACTGGAACACGGTGCTCACGCTGGAGAAGGGACCTGGCGAATACAGCTATCCTGCGATTATTCAGGACAGGGCAGGAATGGTGCATGTCACCTACACCTGGCGTCGCGAGAAAATCAAACACGTCGTGTTCGATCCGCTCGATTTGAAATAGGCCTTCGGAGCGCAGGACAGCTACCGAAGGGCCAACGAGATCTCGATTCATTGGAGTTGAACGTCGTGACCAACCGCCGTCAGTCGGGGTCGATAATAACGCACCCTGAGTCTCGGCGCGATAGTTGTCCTGGCCCTGTCCTGTTTGAGTTTCTTCAAGCGGCCCGGAAAGCGTCGACCGCCGAACCCCGGGCTCTGCCGGCGTAAATGTTCCAACGTTTCGTAGAACAGATCCTGCGCCAGCGCACTGGGACGTTCCCGGTTGGCATGCGAAAGCGTGTTGGCGTACGGCGGAGTCGATGTTTTCGTTCATACACCCGCAGGCTGAGTGGCTTGCCCGACAGGCGTCAACTCAGCCCTTTATCCTCCTCCTGTGGTTTGGCTGGTTTGGCTGTGATTCGCATCAGACCCAATTGACTCTCCCACTACGGCGATATTACTCTGAAGAAATGCGGATCGGGAACGGGTGAACCAAAGACTGACTGGTTATCATTGTTTCCAAGCACTGGAGAGGAGTAATTCGTCCACAACACCGTGTCGTACGAGTTTTGAACCTGGTAACTCGTTCCCACCGTCGTAGCGAAAGAGAATTTGAAGGCGTGCGAAATGATTAGGTACGTTGCTTCCGCACTTCGGAAGAATCCCGATCCAGTCTCATCAAAAGGAACATAGATCGGCGGCTTTTCTTTGTATGGTTCAGAAATAACGCCCACATCCCGAAGATTCGTCCAACGTGCGATCGTAAAGTCGGTGATATCAGTGGGCCGGAGATCCAGCCGTAGCATCCGCTGATAGTTGCCTAGATGCGCGGCGGGATGCTCGTCCGGATTGCAAGGACTCATCCCCGACATTACTTCCTCCCGGTCATCGTAGCTGTCACCGTCTGAATCGAGTAGTGCAGGATCTGCTGAGTTGTAGAGGCCGACCACATCCAATGTGGAAAGCGCACGATTAAAAACCACGAAATCGTCGATCGATCCATCAAAATGCTGATTTGGCTCACCACCAGCGTTTGACCAGCCAATCTGAGCAGGCGAAGTAGTGTATTTAACACCACTGCCAGTCCCACTCGTCCAATCAGACTGTCTTAGTGCTCCGTCCACGTAAATTTCTACATTGTTTATGCTCGCACAGACGAAAGCCAAATGATGCCACTGGTTAGTAGTAATGAAATTGCTTGAACTCACAACAAACTTGGATCGTCTCGACGATGGTCCGGCAGCACCACCATCACCAATGTCAACTCTTGCGTCCCCTCGCTGTCTGACAACTATGTGGACGCCATAGTATGAAGTATCCCAAGGGCCACTCGAGAATATTCCCATGCTCCTATTATCGGAATGTCGCTTGACCCACATTGCGATGGTAAATGGGAAGGTCGGCTTGAGTGAATTGCCAAAGTGAATGTAGTCGCTTATACCATTGAAAGAATAAGCAGAAAGTGGATTCCCAAACCGATCTGCACTTGATTGTGCGCCGACGACCGTTCCGTGGAAATCTATCCCGTGAATATTCGTGGCACCCTGATTCCGCGCTGTGCCTAGGAACGGATAATAGCCGAGTACATTGGTGAAATTGCAGTTGTTCCACTGAGCCTGAGTGAGACTGGAGCAAATTACCGCGATACCGGTGACCAAGAGAAGTGTTCCTATTTGAGTTTTCATTTGAATTCTGTGTGGTCCTCACTGTTCACCGCTGCCACGATTGCTCGGCGGGTGCATTGTTTGGCCGACAATCTCGATCGTCAGGATGGACCCAATGCCAATGCGCCGATGAGGGGCAGGCATCGGCGTGCTTTCGTGGGAAGGTTTGACTGACACGCCTCGACTTTGATCGCGCATGACGACGGTGGACAGAGGTTCTTTGTGCTCGAATCAGGTATCACCAGACTGAAGGATCATCGGTTCATTGGCGGATGCCTTAGAGCAAAGTAGGCCGGGTCGGCATTGTTGGCAGAATCGTACACATCCAAAGTTTCGCTGATCGGCTGTGGGTCTTGCTATCCAGCAAATGACTCGAATTGGCTCTCACGAGGCTCTGAATTTCGGGCTTTGTGCGTTGAATGACGCAGATGCCGCTGAGCGAAGAGGAATCGTGGCCACTGAATCTGGAAATCATGATGGTGATGAACAGGAGGTGACAGGTTCCCATGCTTGCCGGCCGGCCTGAAAGGCCTTCAGAAACCAGCCGGGGCTGCGCCCTGGGCGCTGCCCCGGGGTTCTGTCGCCACCAAGTTTGCGCCCTGAAAGGCGCGCCGGAGCCATTAACGCTTTCGGTGGTCCATGAATGCGTCCCGACGGATTCGCAGCTTTGATGCCCCTTCAGGGCACTGCGAAAATGAGGCGCAACCCGGAGCATCGCTTCGAGAGGCTTAGCCCCAGGCTCAAATCTTGCGCGCCTTCAGGGCACTTTCTTCGTCGCGTCAGGCCAAAATGACACAGATTCCTGGGCGCCTGGTGCAGACCGCTTCGCTCGACTCACTCAATCGAGCCTTGGACCTATTCTAGCTAGACAGGCCAGAACGATTGGGCTAGCGATTTCGCGTGAAGA
Source organism: Verrucomicrobiales bacterium (assembly GCA_003445095.1). Taxonomy (GTDB): domain Bacteria; phylum Verrucomicrobiota; class Verrucomicrobiia; order Limisphaerales; family UBA9464; genus UBA9464. The sequence continues at coordinate 4,882 of DLVS01000006.1, read as the reverse complement.
AACACCGGTGGCAGCTTCAAGAAGCCAAAAATCAACTGAGCCAAGTCGTCGAGAATGCCATGAACCTCCAACCGCAGGTCATTACGCGACATGGCAAGGAGGCCGTGGTGGTCGTCTCCTATTCCGAGTGGAGCCGTCGCGCTTCACCCGGAAAAAAGCTGGTGGATGTTCTGCGGCGGTGTCCCGTGCCGGATTTCGAGATTCCACACGATCGCGACCAGCCTCGATCGATTGAGTTATGAGCTTTCTGGTCGATGCCAATGTTATTTCGGAAGCGGTTCGGAGATCGCCGGACGCACAAGTGCTGAACTGGCTTGGGGTTCATGATGCCGAACTTTCCATTTCGACCATTACTCTGGGGGAAGTTGAGAAGGGCATCGTCAAACTCCCGGGCGGACCGCGGCGACGCCAATTGGACGCGTGGCTCAATGAACTTCGTTCGGCGATGGCGGGAAGGATTCTGGCGTTTGGGGAAACCGAAGCGTCCGCGTGGGCTCACTATTTCGAAAAGCAACGCGCCCTTGGCCGTTTGCTCCCCTCGATCGACAGTATGATTGCGGCCACCGCCATCGTGCATCGTTTGGCCGTTGCGTCCCGCAACGTCGCGGATTTTCCCGGCGTGAAGGTTGTCAATCCGTGGATCAAAGAGTCGTGATCCCCTTCGCAAGACTCAATCGTTTCTCTCAGTTCTCTAAAATTATTCGTGTCGATGACTACGAATATCGGCTACTCGGGTTTCCCTTCACTCGCCCGCCACTCCGCGCCCAGCCGGGCTGCCTCGCGGTCCCGTTCGTCGCCGGTGGAAGTTCCCAACACTTGGCGCCACGTCGGCTTCGCGATCGGCTTGACCATTTCTTCCAGCCGCTCCACGCGCGCTATCAAGTCGGTCAGCTCTTGCTCCAACGCTCCCGTGTTCATGAAGGAATTCTTCCAGTGAACCATCGTTTCGCAAGGACGACCACTGGGGCGAGAACAGAGAACAGATGACCTGGGTCTGCCCTGGCTGGATGCACCGTGTGTACATCGCGGCGGTCACTCTCGCCGGATGTGATTCGCCCTGCGGACTGAAGTCCGCGCTCCAGTCACCCGAGGAACCGAGCCACGGCCTGGGCACGGGTGGCCACGTGCAGCTTTCCGTAGATGTGATGCAGATGACTGCCGACGGTGCGCATGCTGATCCCCAGTTCCACGGCGACTTCTTCCGGAAGCAGCCCCTGGCTGATCCGCTTCAGCACTTCCTGCTCACGCGTGGTGAGCGTTTCCATTTGGAGATGGTGTCCGGTCTTCTCGCGGAAACGCCCGAGCACCAGTCGCGCGACGCCGCTGGACATGGGGGCTCCTCCAGCATGTATCTCAGCCACTGCCTCCAGGATGCGAGCGGGTGGCACGGGTTTCACCAGGTAACCGCAGGCGCCGGCCGCCAGGGCCGCGAACAAACGAGCTGGATCCGAATGAGCGGTGAGGATCAACACCGGCAACTCGGGCCAATGTCGGTTGAGATCGGCCAGCCACGTGACGCCCGGAAGTTTGGGTAGCTCAAGGTCGAGCACGATGACGTCGGGTCTCGCTAGGGCGAGCTGGCGGGCGGCGCTTTCAGCCGTCGCATGGGCGCTGTCGCAGGCGAAACCCGGAGAACCTCGGAACAAGGCGGCCAACATACCTCGCGTGTCGGAATCATCTTCGACGATCATAACGCGGATCGGGGAGGGCTGGTTGGACGCGACGGGCATAGGTTTAGGTGGCGTGCGCCGGCAGTAGAGGAAGGCGGAACTCGACACAGGTGCCGCCACCTACCCGAGCCACGATGCGCATCTCCCCATCAAGCGCCTCCAGGCGTGCTCGCATGTTGGTCAGCCCGCGACCAGCGGACTCAGTGCGACTGGAACCTTTGCCCATTCCGAGGCCATTATCTTCGATTCGAATGTCTAGCAGGTTCGACTGTACCATTGCCACCAAGCGGATCTCCGAAGCGGAAGCGTGCTTGATGGCATTGTGGAGCGCCTCTTTGACTGCGAGGAAGATCTGTCGACAAACCGGCGCGGGAAGGGCCAGGTCCGGAACCTCCCCCGGCAACAGCACGCGGCAGCGGAGGCCGGCAGCGTTTACCAAGGTTTGCGTGTCCTCTGCCAAGTGAGCCAGCAGGCCGTCGAGGGTGGCACCGACAGGATTGACCGCCCACAAGGCATCTTGGAAGACCTCAGCCAAGTCTCGCGCGGACTGGGAAAGATTGGAGGACCATTGCGATTCCGACGCGGAGCCGTTCTGCGAGTGGCGGGCTTGGTCGGCCAGCAACGTGATCCGAGTCAATCCCGATCCGACACTGTCGTGTAAGTCTCGGGCCAGCCGGCTGCGTTCCGTGGCGGTAGCTTCCTCCCGAGCGAGCCGAACTCGGCGGCGGGACCGTCTTGAATGCCATCCCAGCGCGAGGGCCGTTGCCGCGAGGGCTAGGCCCGCGCCACCGGCCAGACGCAGGTGCTGCCTGCGTTCGGCGCGCATCGCCTCCATCGTGCGCGCTTTCTCAAAGGGCACTGGATTCGCCGCGTCTTCCGATCGTCGCCAGAGTTGAAGTCCAGTGCCATCGCCGCCGACCCACAAATTGCCGTCAGGATCTTCGGTCAGACTCCACACCCATTCCGTTGGGATGGGCGGTTGGGTCATCAGGTGGTTCGAACCGCCTGCGGTCCAGGCCTCCAAGCCCCAACCCGCAGACAGCTTCCAAAAGGTTCCGGTTTGGCTGGAGGCCGGCAGGAGCATCTGATCGCCGACCACCGCATGACTGGTTTCGACCCGCCTCCATTCTCCCGCTGACCGATGCCACAAATCGGTGGTGCCGCGCTCTCGAACGGAAACGAGAATCCAGGGGTCGCCGAGCGCTCCGAAGTGAATCGCATGCACCATTTGATTCTCCACGCCCGGCGGCATCGCCACCTCGGTAAACGTTGCCGCCACCGGATCCAACCGCTGGAGGCTCCGATAAGTGCCGATCCAGATTTGTCCGTCGGGACCTTCCGTGAGGGCCGTGACGTGCACGTCGTTCAATCCACTGCCGTCGGTGAAGGATCGCCAGTGTCCGTCGTGATACTGGGCAAGCCCGCCGAAAGTACCCACCCACAGGCCGGACCGAGTGTCGGGAAGGATGCAAAACAGCAAGCCATGGGGCAGCCCGGATTCCTCGTCGAATCGGTCCCACCGGTCGTTTTGCCAGCGGACTACACCTCGGGGCGTGCCCGCCCATACCGCGCCGGCGGCATCTTCCACCAGTATTTGGACATCCAGGCTGGGCAGCTCGGGAGTATTCGTTGGAGTGAACACGTCCAGTTGGTTGGCATCCATCCGCACCAGGCCGGCGCGGGTGCCCAACCAGAGACGGCCATCGCTTGAGCGCAGGATGGCTTTGACCCGGTTATCCGGCAGCCCGTCGAGCGCGGTCCACTGGCGGACGAGCTGGAGTCCGGCGGCGCGATCGGTGAGCGACGCGCCCCAAGCATCGGGCAATCCAAACAGCCTCGCTGCGAGGCCGCCAGTCAACAGCCAGAGGTGACATGTGGCTAGCGAGGCTCGGGTCATTCCGTGGATGAGGGAATCCAAAGCGACCGAGGGCGACAGAATCAACCCAGCATTTCACCCGAATTGACCTGCGCGCTCGAAATTCCGACCAAACCGCGCCGTGGCGAGTGAGGTAGTGGCGACTCACTCGGAATATCTGTGCTACCACGGGAAACTAAACTTCTTCACAAAACCGTACGCTTCGATCGCTTCGATGACGCCTTCCTTGATGCCTAGCCCATCGAGGCTAGCAGGACACCTAGCGGTAGCGATAGTGATGGCGAGGAGAAGTCTAGCTCAAAACTCTGGTCTTGCGCGAGACGAGAAAACCAAGCGCCCGATAAACGCTCCGTCCGGCTCATTACGCCGGGACGGCTTCGCGACCTCTGGGCTTCCGTCCTGTTGGCGTCTTGGGGGGGTCGACTCGCGCCTGGTAACTTCGCCACCAAGTGGGCGGCAGACAGCCCAGCGCGATGAGCAATAGCTGCGAGGCGGCAAATCCGAGCAGCCACAAAAACGCGCCGCTCATGAACCCGTAACTGTGCAGACCGATGCCGAGCATGTTGGTGCCAAACCACGACCAGCTCGTGACGATGTTGCCGACGATGACAAGGTTCATTAGGCCTCGCTCACGGACCAGTCCTCCCCAACGCGCGTGCAAGACCAGCGCATTCCACAGGACAATAATGAGCGCGCCATTCTCTTTTGGGTCCCAGCCCCAAAATCGTCCCCAGCTTTGATCAGCCCAGATGCCACCAAGAACGGTTCCGATGAAGCTGAAGAGGGTCGCAAAGCAGACAATCCCGTAGACCATTCGCGCGAGTGATTTACCGGTCGCCTCGTCGAGGCCTTTCGTAAAAACGCCCCGGAGGATATAGATGATCGCCAGGAACCCCGCGACATACGTGCTGGCGTAACCCAGAGTTACGATCACCACGTGCGTCGCGAGCCAGACATTGGTGTCGAGGACGGCCTGCAGCATCTGCAGCGTGTCCCCACTGAGGGCGAGGTTGTGGGCAATGATGAGCGTGACGAATCCAAGGGTGCTCCCGACCACCAGTCCGATCGCATTGCGCCAGAATTTCTCCAAAATCAGGCCGAGCCCCACGGCGCCCCAGCCGATGAAAATGGCTGACGAATATAAGTTGGTGACGGGGGGGCGTCCTTCCAGCGTCATGCGAAAAATCAGGCCAGCCGTATGGATGACAAAGGCGACCATGATGAGCCACAACGCGGTCTTGCGCGCCCATTCGGCGAAGTTGAACCAATAGAAAGACGACAACGGGAACGCGACCACGTAGAGCGGGATCGTGTTGTAGAAGGGGGCCATTCGGTT
>DLVS01000268.1:7995-9077 GCA_003445095.1 Verrucomicrobiales bacterium | reverse complement strand
GCTGATTCCCAGTTGGCGAGCCAGGTCCGCTCCGGAAGCGCCCGTTTCACCGGCGTTTCGCAGAGTCGCGAGGATGCAGGCGTCGGGCGTCACGAGAGGAAGTCGAGTCCAAGGTCCACTGCCGGGGCCGAATGAGTAATCGCGCCGACCGAAATGAAATCCACGCCCGTTTCGGCAATGGCGCGAACCCGATCCAACCTGACGCCGCCGCTCGCTTCAGTCTGTGCGCGGCCGGCCACCAACTGGACGGCGCGTTGGAGGTTCTCTACCGACATGTTGTCGAGCAGGATGATATCTGCGCCCGCGGTTGCTGCCTGCTCGACTTGCTCCACGGTATCGGCTTCGACTTCGACTCGCAGGCTAGGCCAAGCCCGCCGCGCTTGTCGAACAGCCGCGGCGATTGGGTTGGGCTTCGCATCCGTCAACGCGGCAAGATGGTTGTCCTTAATCAAGACGAGATCGAACAAACCCAACCGGTGATTCGTGCCACCGCCACAAGCGACCGCATACTTCTCGAACGAACGCCAGCCGGGGGTAGTCTTACGAGTGTCGAGAATGTTGGCGTGAGTTCCGTTGATCGCCGCGACAAACCGGGCCGTCGCCGTCGCCACTCCGCTGAGACGCTGAACAAAATTCAGAGCGACCCGCTCGGCCGTTAGGATCGCGCGGGCTTGTCCCGAAACCTCGATCACCACTTGATCCGGTTCGAGGCGCTGCCCGTCTTCGGCCTTCCGAACCAAGCGCAGGTTCGGGGACAGCTCTTGAAAGGCGGTCTCAGCGAATTGGAGTCCCGCCAGCACGAGAGATTCTCGGGCACGGAGGACGGCGCGTGCGGTTGCCTCCGGTGGCACACACGCCAGGGTGGTCACATCACCCGAGCCCACGTCCTCGGCGAGCGCTCGGCGAACCGCCTCGCGAACTTCGTTGGGATCGAGCCGAATCACCGGGGTAGGTTGGAATAAAGCAGCCGTGGCGAGAACCAAAACCTCGACAAACCAAGAACTCACGGCGCATCCCATTGCTCCCTCTTCGAATGTCTCAGCTCAGGTTGCGACCACCTTTTGTTGCACCTGCAACAAAAG
>DLVS01000268.1:0-7938 GCA_003445095.1 Verrucomicrobiales bacterium | reverse complement strand
GCTCTTCCGATCTCTGCAACAAAAGGTGGTCCCGGCTCAGTCGTGCCTAGCCAACCAAGAGTACGCCTCATTCCCTGGGTGTTCTGTTGGCATTACCGAATTCCAAGCGGCCCATGACTGAAATAAGGTCAGGCCAAGGCGAGTGGAACGCCTAAACTACCTCACACGGGACCCAAGCATCGGAACGCGGGATCGGGCGGCAACGCCGTCACTAATTCGGTGACCGTACGAGTTTGGCCAGGAAATCGGAGCTCCGGCGCCAGCTCATGCAGCGGGACGAGCACGAACCGCCGCTCGTGCGCTCGGGGATGCGGCAGAACCAGCTTCGAAGAATTTCGCTGTTCGTCGCCCCAGGTGATGAGGTCGAGATCCAGCGGCCGAGCTTCGTTCAGCAGCTTCTTGGGTCGCCGGCCGAACTCCCGTTCCAACGCCTGCAGACGGTCCAACATCTGTTCCGGCGAATCGTCAGCGTGGGGAACCCCTTCGACGACCGCGTTTACGAACGGCGGCGAACCCGGAGGACAGTGCTCAGGTGTGCTCTCCCACAACGACGAAGCACGCAACGCTCCGCGGAATGACTCACGCAACTTTCGAATGGCTGCTCGAATCTGTTCCCTTGGGTCTCCCAAGTTAGCGCCGAGAGCGATGAACACTGCCGGCTCAGCACGAGTTGGTTTGGGGATTGGCATCGCCGGCAACTCACCTCATTGGAGGCCCAGCACATCCTGCATAGTGTAGACCCCTGGCGGTTTGCCTACGACCCATTTGGCGGCCCGCAAGGCACCCACGGCAAACGTTTCGCGGCTGCTGGCCTTATGCGTGAGCTCCACCCGTTCTCCCGCCGCCGCAAAAATCACCGTGTGGTCACCTACGACGTCGCCCCCTCTCAGGGCATGGATTCCGATCTCAGAAGCCGTTCGTTCTCCGGTGATTCCCTGCCGGCCATGCCGAAGCGCCTCTTCCAACTGAACACCGCGAACCTGAGCCAGAATCTCCAAAAGCGTGGTCGCAGTCCCGCTGGGCGCATCTTTTTTGTGGCGATGGTGCATCTCCACAACTTCCAAATCAAAGGATGGCCCGAGAATCTCCGCCGCTTTCCGCGTGAGCCAAAAGAGTGTGTTCACCCCCATGGAGTAATTGGAGGCCCACACCATGGGAATGCGTTCGGCCGCCTTCTGGATAGATCGTCGTTCGGCCTCCGAGTGGCCGGTGGTTCCGATAACAAGGCCGCATTTCTGTTGCTGACAAAGATTTGCTACCAATGGTGTTACCTCGTGAAACGTGAAGTCCACCACGACGTCGGTAGCGGGAAGCAGTGAACTCAAATTATCACCTTGGTCCACTGCCCCAGTAACCGTCAGATGTTCATCCCGGGCGGCGCACGCCAGTAGGGTTTGGCCCATCCTTCCCCTGGAGCCGTTGATGATAATTCGCGTCATACCGAGCCCGAATTACCAGTGTCAGCCCGGCGGAAAAAGCTGAATTCGGCCCTTGGGTCTGGTTTCGCACCATTGACGGCGGGCCCTTTTCGGTGGATTCCTTGCCGGTGCCAGCGCACTGACCCAATTCGTACTATGAAGCTTACTCCGTTCCTCCCCGTAATTCTTGTGGCAATCGCCGTCGCCGGCTGCAAGAGCACCTCATCCACGGCTCCGGCAGCCCCGTCCGCGGCGAAGAGCGCTCTGCCATCCCTCGGCGATATCAACACCGCGTCGTTCGTCGACGCGTTCAAGAATGCCGACGCGGATACCATCCGAATGGTCCAGAACGCAGCCACCTCGATTGGTAACAAGGATTGGTCGGGGGCGTTGGGTTCGCTCCAGAAGATTAGGAGAATTCCCGGCCTGACTGCGTCCCAGGAATCCGCGGTGAACAGTCTCATCGCCAGCGTTGGGGCCAAGGCCAAGTAAACTCCGCTCGAATTTCTGACGCTCCGGGCCTGAGCCGGAGCCTTTTTTTTGGCCGCGCCGGGTCGGAGGCCGAATACGCCATCTCGCCAGCGTACTGCGTAACGCTTCACGAAATCTGGGACGCAGCGACTGACAGGTTGGATCTTGCGGAGCGCCCGCCGCCGTCGGCCTCGAAGAATCTTCCCGGCCCATTGCGCGAATCGGGGCGATGGCCATCCTTCCGCCGTGCAACGGATTGGACGGAACGCGGGCGGCTATTTCGGCGAGCAGATCGATCTGAGCGCTACGCTCGCCGCCTGTGACGCCGCAGCCCAACGGCATGGTTGGCAGCGGGACATTCTGCCTCCGTTCGAGCTCGCCCGGCCAGCTTACTTTCGCAAATCCGCCCAGCCGAGTGTCCGGCGATTCTACATTTCGACGGGAATGCACGGCGACGAACCGGCCGGACCTCCCGCCGCCCAACGTCTGCTGGAGGAAAATATTTGGCCGGACGCCGATCTCTGGCTCATCCCGTGCCTCAATCCCACTGGGCTCCGTGCCAGCACCCGAACCAATTCCGACGGTGTCGATATCAACCGCGATTATCGGCACTTCCGGACGGCGGAGGCGCGCGGCCACGTGGACTGGCTGATGCGCCAGCCGGCCTTCAATTTGGCCTTAATGCTGCACGAAGATTGGGAGTCGCATGGCTTCTACACCTATGAACTCAACCAACAAAACCTGCCCTCGCTCGCGCCAGCGATGGTGTCCGCCGTACGCGCTGTCTGTCCGGTAGATGAATCGCCGATGATTGACGGACGCGAAGTAAGCGAGCCGGGAATAATTCGCCCAAATATTGCACCCCAGGAGCGTCCAGAGTGGCCCGAAGCGTTGTGGCTGGGGGTCAACAAAGTGCCCATCAGCTACACCCTCGAAGCGCCCAGCGATTGGCCATTGTCGGTACGGATCGGTGCGCTTGTCACGGCGGTGAATGCCGCGTTGAGTGAGTTCGCCAAGAACGAAGTGGCGGTGGGCTAACTTGCGCTTGGCTCCCGGGGCCGGATGAGCAGCACCAACACGAAGGAGACGACACAAAGGCTGGCAAACGCCCCGAAGATGGCGTTGATCGAAATGCCTCGGTCACGCATCAGGCCGAAGCCCCAATCGGCGAAGCCTCCGCAACTGATCGCCACGAAATTCATGATTCCGTAGCCGGTCGCGCGAAGTTCAGGGCGAACGATCTGACAAAGGATCGGCATATTGTTGCCGTCGAAGAATCCCCAGCCCCAGCCAAAGAGAATCAACGACGCGATCGCCAAGCCAAAAGAGTTGAGTCCCGTCGAATTGCCGACACCGAACAACGCCGGGATAATGCAAAGCATGCCAATAGCGCTCACAAAAATTCGTCCACGCTCGTTTCGGCGCATCCAACGATCAGCGAGCCAGCCGCCGCCGACCGCAGCGACGATTGCCGCCGACTGCCAGTACAACGTGGCCGAAACTCCGGCCACACCTTGGCTAATGTTGAAGCTTTTCTGCAGGATGGCGGGCATCCAATCGCGCACGACCCATCCCGCCAAGCCAGGCAAAGTGAAATACAGCACCAGCAAGATGAAGGAACCGTTCGTGAACAGTTCACGCATCGACGACCACGGTGTCGGTTTGGTCGTTCCGCCAGCAGCGACGGCCGGGCGCACCACATCCCGCAACAGGAATGCCAGCGGCACGGCATAGAGAATTCCGACCAAGCCGGTGTAGTTGAAGGCCGTCCGCCAGCCAACGTTGGGTGCATCGGCCGCGTAGCCGCCAAAGCCCCCAAGAATGACTCCGCAGTAGATGCCCATTTGATGAATTCCTACCGCTCGAGATCGCGTGGGACCGGTGTGGTGATCGGCAATCAGTGCCAGCGCGGCGGGAATATAAAATGCCTCGCTGATGCCCATCAGAGTCCGGGTCCATAGGAGTCCATGGTAAGTGGTCATATGTCCCGTGGCCCAAGTAATGGCCGACCAGGCGAACAGACTCCCACAGATGGTGAGCCGCCGGCTAAAGCGGTCGGCGAGATATCCGCCAATTGGACTCAGACAAGCATAGACCCATTTGAACTGACCGAGCATGTAACCCCAATTCGCCTCAAGTCCGATGTCGGAAATGTCGCGCATCACCGAAACCTTCATCGCGGCAATGAGCTGGCGATCGAGGTAATTGAGGAGAGCGACCGGGAAGAGCAACCCGACGACCACCCAGGCATAGCGAGGCGAACTGCCGGGCGATGGAGGAGCGGCGGTAGGGATCATTACGCCCAGCCCCGCTGCTGAAATCGTCGTCGCAAGGTCTCCGCCGCCGCGTCACGTGCGGCTCGAGTGGACGCGGACAGCGCCTGTTTGGGTACGCCGACTTCGAAACCTCGAGCGGCCATACCCGCGGTCACGTCATGGGGAAACCCCAGCCCGCTCAACTCACCGGTGACCAGGCGCAATCCTTCCGTGAATTCCCGGGCTTTGGCAGACGAACCGGCCATCATCGCCATGAACGTCCCCACGACCAATTCTGGGACGAAGTTGGCGAGTCCACTGATGCATCCGGCGCAACCAAAAGCCATGGCTTCGGCGAGTCGGGTGTCCCAGCCGGTCAGGACACAAAACTTCTTTTGCCGGGCGAGCGCCAACACTTCTTGATGAAGATCCCAGGCACCGCCACTGAGCTTCACGCCTGCCAAAGGCATCCGGTCAGCGAAGGCGGCCATCGTCTCCAAGGCGATGGCCGTTCCGACACGCTCAGGGAAGTTGTACAGAAACACCGGCAACGGCGCGGCGGCCTCGGCGGCTCGGAGGAAAAACTCCAGGAGATCGGCCTGCGCTGTTGCGAAATACCAAGGCGGCAGGACGGCTACCGCAGCACAGCCAGCCTCTCGGGCAGTCCGAGCGAGGGAGGCAACCGTCCGGGGATTCACATCGCTAATATTCGCGAGCACCGGGAGGGGTGCCACGAGTTCCGTGACCCGCCGGAGAAATCCAATGCGTTCCTCGGGCGAGAAAAAAAGAAATTCCCCTGTGCTACCCAGCACCATCAGCCCATGCGCGCCAGCACCACGGAGAATTGCCGCATGTTGTCTGACGGCTGCTTCGAGTAATCGGCCATCGGCGTCGGTAGGCATCCAGAGCGCCGGGAAAACACCTGCTGGGGGAAGAGACGGATTCACCATATAAAAACGGAGCCGGGCAGAGTCTGCCCGGCCCCGCACGAGTTGCGAAGCGATTACTGCAATTACTGATAGCGGATGATGATCTGGTTCCCGATGACGTTGATCTGCTCGATGGTTACTGGGCCGACGGCGGCTGAAACACGATAGAACGTCGTGCCAGCGGCCGGAGCATTGAGCGTGATGGTGTGGTTGTCGGAATCCACCACATAAGAGCCGGCATCGGTGTAATCTCCGGTCAACGTCGGCGCCGAGAGCAGGGTGATGGTCGGGGTGACGATTCCGGCGCTGGTGTAGGCTGCGGGTGCCCCGGGCGTGTTGAGCAAGAACCGGAACTCGCCATCATACACGAACCATTCCAGGTGCGCGCCGCCCGTGTTCTCATACCAGATCAGTTTGAACGGATAGAGGCCCGCTTGGGCGGCATAGACGGAGAACTCGGCGTCGGCCGGGCCGCCATTGTGACGTCCCACAATCGGGTTCACGGTGAGGGCGGGCGAGTTCACTTGAAACCCGTCATCACTGATTACGCCAAAGGTCGTGGTCCCTTGGGGCAGATCGAGCCAACAGGTGACTTCCATCGCGTAGTTGTCGGTCGGACCGTCCGGCGTTTGTCCGGGAAACGGCTGGTCGTCAGCAAAATTCCCGTCGGTACCGAGTTCGGGGTTGATGGCCTTCTGCGAATAGTTGATCACGTCAGCCACGACATTGGTGCTGTAGAGCGCCTCAATAGGTGAGTCCGGCGCCAACTGAACAACGGCGCGCTGCAGGCTGTTGCCAAGTCCGCCACCTTGCTGCGCTGCCTGAGTCAACCGGACATTGAAGCCACGCACTGGACCGGGAGTGGACGGGTTTTGAAGGTAATCGGAAACGAAACTCCAAGTATTCGTGTACCGCGCCTCGGTGCTGTCCGTAAAGGCGACCGCGAGCGTGTGGCTTCCCGCGGACAGTCCCGCCGCCGGGATGTACGTCATCGTGGCCCCCGGGAAGGCTACTGAATTGTTCGGCACCATCACGTCAGGAGAAATGGACAGACTTCCAGGAGAAATGGCCTCGCCATCCACCGACAACGTAAACGAATCCGCCTTCACCGTCGTTTCGCGGTTCAAAATGGCGGCCTTGAAGGTCGGCCGAGTCTCATGAATCCCGCTGCCGGGCGGAGGATAGAGTTCGACGGCGACCGCGGCCAACGAACCCTCGGATGGCACAGCCACGGCATAATTATCAAAGGTCGTGGACGCCACCAGCACGTTGGCCGCGCTGGCCCCATCGCGATCAAAGTTGAACAGACCTGCTTGGCCAGCCGCCGTGGTCTCATCAGTGGCCACCACCGACGCGACCGGATTCTTGGTATCGGGCAATTGAAACACGCGGCCCACCAAATTGGGGCCCCACATACTCAACTCCCACCGATAGTCAAAGCGCACCGGATCGAGCATCACCGGAGTTTGCGCGATGGTGTCTCCGGCGGCCTCGCCGGCGATGGGATTAAGCTGCAGATTCTCATCCAGCGCGTTGTAGTTGAAGACATAACCTTCGGTCGAACCGGGTCCGATATTGTTGGCCCGAAAAAGGATTCCAAAGGCCACGTCGGGCACGGTCGTCCAGTCCAACACATCCACGGAAATCACGGCCCGCGAATACTCGTCCGATCGGTAGCTAAAGGCGCGGCCGGGGCCGAAGTTTCCGGGATCAGGATTAGCGAACGAATCAATCCGGTACGCGAAGCCACCATTCGCCGGAGGAAAGGTGTAAGTCCCGTACGGCCCGCCCGGTAGACCGGCAACCGAGAGGTCGAAATGATTCCATCCGGTGTCCGGCGGACCGGCGTTAAAGTCGTCAGCGAAGTCGGCGGCCACCGAAGCAACCGAGCACACGGCAACCCCGACAACGAGGCTGGTGCACAAACGACGGATGGGGAGCACGATTCTTTGAGGATTCATGAATGAGAATGTAACTGGTAAGTGGAGGTCTGATAAACTGCTACTCCGCTCGGGAGAGCGGGTCAATCTGATTCCCCCGCACGGGGGGCGCTGAAGCGTCGGAAGCATGTCGGAACCGGTCGGACGAGTAGTGCAGTGTTCAAGTTGGATGAGCTAACAGGAAATCTACCGAGTTGCTGTCCCCGGTTGATTGATGCGAGGACGCTGCAGTCGATCGTACGGACTCCCACCTTTAAGCAGCCGTGCGGGGTAACTAGAGCGGTGGTGGAACTGACACAGCCTACGCCCGCCTCCTAACCGGACCCGGCTTAGGCTGGGACCCCGTCCGGAAACGCCAGGCCGAGGACGCGCCGCGGTCACACCAATCAGGTAAAGTCGTCCGTCCACCGTGAGCTCGCCAAACTTCCCTTTGCCAACGGCCGTTCGGACCGCAATATCCCGTTTCCTTTGCGCCCGGAGAGCACACGTTTTCCGGCCTTTCCGACATGAAACGCACGCACCATTGTAACGAACTCCGGCCTGCCCACGCTGGCCAAACTGTCACTCTCGTAGGTTGGGTCCATAGCCGTCGGGACCTTGGTGGCTTGCTGTTTATCGATCTACGGGACCGCGAGGGCCGAACTCAGACGGTATTCGATCCTACGGACCTTCCGGCCGACCTGTTTGAATCCGCCACCCATCTCCACAGCGAATCGGTCATCGAAGTGATCGGCAAAGTCCGCGCTCGTCCGCCGGGTACGGAGAATTCCAAAATTCCCACCGGACAAGTCGAAGTTCTCGTCCAGCAGTGCCTGGTGCTCAATCAAGCGGCGATTCTGCCTTTCCCGGTCGATGACCCGGAGATCGCCAACAAAGTAAACGAGGAGTTGCGCCTCCAATTCCGCTATCTTGATCTACGTCGGCC
>DLVS01000724.1 GCA_003445095.1 Verrucomicrobiales bacterium | reverse complement strand
CAACTCGGCTCACGAGGGGAAGCGTTGTTCCCAAACACACCGCGGGGACGAACATCACTCCGAAGCACACCGCGGCTTGCAGCCACTCATACAAGAAATAGGCCGGATCACTCCGCGCCAGGAGGGCTGCCAGTTTCACGAACCACCAGGGCAAAAGGTCGTAAAACCACAGTGAAACGAAGAGCGTGAACGCCAAGACGAGTTCGGCGACGGCGAACGCCGCCAGGGTATGAGCCTGGCGTTTCCATCGGTACACGAGCCAGCCGCCAACCGCGATTCCGCTGATGAAGGTTGCCAGCATCAACGAGTAGGCGTGCGTGCTGGAACCCAAAGCGAGCGCGAGAAGGCGGGTCCAAGCCACTTCATACAACATCGCGACGAACCCCGAGACACCAATCGCCACGACGGCTAGGCGCAATTGTCGGGGAGTGAATTGTTCCGCCGGCTCGGAGGTCACGGTTGCGGGGGCTACGCCGTCTCCGAGAGCTTCGACTCGGCGACTGAGGATTAACGCCACTAGGCCCACGGCAAAGCTCAGGGCTGCTCCTATGAAGAGCGTTAGATGCAATCCCAACGACGGAATCCACCACCATTCCGCTAACACCACTCCGAGCACCGCGCCGCTGCTATTGATGGCGTAGAGCGCCGCCACTTTGCCGCGCAACTCCGCCAGCGACCGAGTTACAAATCGGGTCAGCGCCGGCAAGGTTGCCCCCATCAACACCGTGGGGACCAAGATGGTAAGTCCGGCGAAAATGAATTGCAGGCTTAGCCGTAGGATTCCCGTCGGTTGGAGTCCGCGGACGACGGCGAGAAACGCTTGATGCACTAAGTCGTAATAGGCGGGAAAAATGGCGGCAAACGCGCTGATTCCGAGTTCCAAGCCCGCGTAAAAGAGCAACGGACGAGTCACGCGATCCGCCTTGGCACCGAGCCAGGCATTGCCCAAGGCGAGCCCGCCCATGAAGGCTGCCAGCACGGCGATGACTGCATAGCTCGTGTGCCCGAGGAATAGCGCGAGATATCGGGTCCAGACCACCTGATAAACCAAACCCGCGATCCCGGAGACGAAGAACGACCCCAGAATCAGCGTAAAGACGCCGCGTGCACGGAAATTCACTGACCAACGCTACTCAGCCCCAAGGCGAGACTCAACGTCCGGTCACGTCTGGATCACTCGCATCGCTCGTGTCGGGGCCATTCAATCGGTCGGGGTGCGGCGGACCGGCGCCGATCCGGTGCTGTGGCACTGCGGATTGCACGCGAAGGCGCGAAGCCGCGAAGGAAAGCCACTTCCAAAAAACCGGAGAGTTTCTTGGAGTCACCCAACGCTGAGTCCTCGTTTTCTCGCGAGGGCCTCTTGCTCATACGCAGCGCCTTCGCCGGACCATTCCGATGTTGGCCTCTGTCTGCTTACGTATCGGTACGGCTCTTCGCACCGGTGATTGGTTCTTCGTGAGTCATGGCGGAAAATCAAATGCGCCGGTCGCGATGTCCAGGATGGTCCCCGGACGCTCGCTACCTTACCCCTTTTTGTAGGAGTTTACTGAACTCAACCTTCCCCACCCCAGTTCTATCTGCCTTATTGCGGAGCCCGGTTGCCTCTTGCAGCCCGGCTTGTTTACCAGCCATGACACTCGCTACTCTCCTCCTCAAACCCGGTGAAGCTGATCGATTGGTTGCCGGTCACCCTTGGGTCTACGCCAATTCGATCCTCCGAACCACTCGCGCCGTCGCGGACGGTGAACTGGTCCAGGTTAAGGATCATCGACAACGCCTAATCGGCAGCGGCTTTTACAATTCTCACTCGAAGATTTTGGTGCGCTTGCTCGACCGCGAACGAATCGAGCCCGACCGCGCGTTCTTTCGTGAACGTCTGTCCGCCGCCCTCGCTCATCGGAAGCGCTGGCTCCCAGGGGTGACGTCGTTTCGCGTGGTCAATGCGGAGAGCGACTTCCTCAGCGGACTCATCGTGGACCAGTATGAAGATGTCCTGGTCGTCCAGTTCACCGCATTGGGGATGGACCAGCGAAAGTCGATTATTGTGGACGTGCTCCATGAGTTGATCGCGCCTCGGGCGATTCTGGAACGGAGCATCACGACCCACCGCCGGTTGGATGAAGGACTGCCCAATGTTCAGGGCACATTGGCCGGCGAGTCGGTCACCAGCGTGTCCGTTAAACTCAACGGGCTCTCGTTCGAAACCGACTTGGAAGCAGGCCACAAGACAGGGCTCTATCTTGATCAGCAAACGAACTACGCGGCCGTGGCCGAACTCGCGCGAAACGCCAACGAAGTCCTCGACTGCTTTAGTTTCTTAGGTGGATTCGCCATTCACGCGGCGAAGGCGGGGGCCAAACGGGTGTTGGCGCTCGACCAAAGTGCCGAAGCGGTGGCCGCCGCCACTCGTAATGCCGTGGCCAACGGCGTGGGTGATCGGGTTACCTGCGAAACGACCAACGTGTTCGATTGGTTGAAAGCCAAAACAACGGTGGGCCCGAACGAAAAACTGATCCCCCGATACGATCTCATCATTCTGGATCCCCCCTCGTTCACCCGAACCCGCGCAGCGGTTGGTGATGCGCTGCGGGGTTACAAAGAGATTCATCTGCGCGCGCTCAAACTGCTCAAGCCCGGCGGTGTGTTGGCCACGTTTTGCTGCTCACATCACGTCGATCGAGTGCTTTTTGAAGATGTAGTATTGGCGGCCGCCACGGATACGCGGCACACCTTGCGTCGGGTGGCCAGCTACAGCCAATCGCCCGATCACCCGATCATTCCAGCGATTCCTGAGACGGAATACCTGAAAGGGTTTGCCTACGAATTGGTGCGGTAGGGCGAGGGGATCCGCTTACTCTTCCTCTGCGCGGATCTTCGGAGCAGGAATCGTTGGGCAGGGGACTCCTTCACTTCGAACGTTGAACGCTTCCCTCGCTCGGTTGTGATCGGTAAAGTCACCTTCCGTGAAGCATCAAGGCAAGGCACTCGGCGCGGCCGTCGCAATGTTGTCGAAGGTCGTGATCGGCGTGATTTTCTTGTCGGGCATGTTTTCGCTGGTCTGGCCAAAAAGCTTCGCCTTGGCGGCCCTTGTCGCATTCCTTGGTCTGCTTTTTGCCGTGTTCACTCTTTGGTTTTTCCGCGACCCGAATCCCCAAGTGCCGGCCGAGCCGGGACTCGTAATAGCACCCGCCCATGGCAAAGTGGACGTGATCGATGAACTGGATGAGCCCGCGGTCATGGGTGGACGCTGTCGGCGCATCTCCATCTTTCTTTCCGTCTTTGATGTCCACGTCCAGCAAGCGCCCATCGCCGGAACCGTGACCCATTTGCAACACACGCCGGGCAAATACCTCAATGCCCTCAACACCGACTCGGCAGCCCACAACGAAAATGTGCTCATTGGGTTGCGTGCTGGCGAGGCGTCGGCGCCGATGATTGGTGTTCGGTTGATCGCCGGATTGATCGCGCGCCGGATTCTTCCTTGGCTCACGCTGGGTGAAACTGTTGCACGGGGCGAACGCATTTCACTGATCCAATTTGGCTCGAGGGTAGATTTGTACCTTCCCCTTTCGTCCGAAATTCTCGTGAAACTGGGTCAGCCCACGCGGGGTGGTGAAACCATTGTCGCACGTCTAAAGTAATCGCTATTCAGAGACCGATGATGAGCTCCACCTCGCAACCACCCAATCCTACCGAGTCTTCCGGTGACGGGCGCCTCAAGATCTATCTCCTGCCGAATCTGTTTACCGCGGGCAATCTCTTCTGTGGGTTTTTGGCCCTGACCCGGATCGTTGAAGCGGACACGACGTCGCCGGATTTTCCGATCGTGATCAAGGAGGCGCTGTTCTACATTTTGCTGGCCTGCATCTTTGATTTGCTCGACGGACGGGTCGCGCGGATGGGGGGCTATGAGTCGCCGTTTGGCCGCGAGTTCGATTCGTTGGCTGATATCGTGAGCTTCGGGGTGGCGCCGGCGTTTTTAGTGCATCGCGTGGTCTTGAAGGATGTGTTCGTGCGACACCCAGAAATCGGCTGGTTCATCGCGTCGCTTTACGTGATCTGCGGCGCGTTCCGCTTGGCCCGCTTCAATTGTCTCGCCGCTGGGCCAGGCGGAGGGGGCGGAAAGTATTTTTTGGGATGCCCCATTCCCATGGCCGCAGGAACCGTGGCGTCGCTCACGTTGTTCATGCTGTGGTGGGATGAACGCGAGTTTCGCGTTGGGTTGTTGCGTTTTGTGTTGCCCGTGATCCTCGTGTTTTTGTCCGCCATGATGGTGAGCGAGGTGAAATACCCGACCTTCAAAAAGGTCAATTGGCGGATGCAGCATCCGTTCTTCAAAACGCTGATCATCGTCGTCCTCGTTGGGCTGGTCGTGATCTTGCGAGAAAAGATCCTCCCGTGGTTGTCGCCCCTGATCTTCGCGGCGTATCTGCTGTACGGATTTGTGCGGCCGTTTGTGTCCCGGCGGCTCCAGCGTGAACTCGAAGTTGACGACGAACCCGACGAGGACGAGTTGCCGAGCGCCGGACCGAGCGGCTCGTCGCAATGACCAGCGGACACGACATGCTGATGGCGGAATTGTTGGGAGTAAGCGCGGGCTTACTAACGTCTGCTTTGGGTGGCCCGATCAATGTGACCGTGGTCAATGAAAGCGCCCAGCGAGGATTCCAGCGCGGGCTACTGATCGCCCTCGGCGCGACGTCGATGGAAGTGATCTACTGTGGCATTGCCTCGGCGGGATTCGCGGCGCTCTTCGAGCGTCCCATGATTCGCGCCGCCATGGAGCTGAGTAGCTTCCTCCTCGTGCTCTGGCTGGGTATTCGGTATCTGCGGGCGGGGCATCTGGAAGTAGGCGAAAAGATCGCCCACCTGGAACACTTGGTGGAGGAGAAGCTCCATCCGCACACGGCGTTTTGGACTGGATTCGTTCGCGTCCTGGCCAACCCGGGCGTCCTCTTATTGTGGATTGCCATCACTGGGTCCCTCGTGGCCCACGGCATTTTGGCACCCGCGCCGATATGCAAGCTCCTCTTCTGCGCCGGTGTGGCGTTTGCGGGGTGCGTTTGGTTCGTGGGCATCAGTTGGGGAGTCTCGCGCGGACACGGACGGTTCTCGATGCAATCGCTGCGCCGATTGTCCCAGGCCAGCGGACTTGTGCTGCTGATCACGGCGGGAGGTCTCGCGATTCGCTTAGTGATGACCTTGGCAAAGCATCCGATGTGAGCGGCCGCGATGACGCGGCTTGCGAAACTCGTTGCTCGCGGCCTCAATTCCCGGGCATGGCTGATTTCCAAATTATCGAGCAAGAGGGTGTGCGCCTGGTCAAGTGCACGTTGATGCAAGAAACCGTCCGCACCGAGTCGGGGGCGCTGTATTACATGCGCGGATCGATCGCGATGGAGTCGAAAGCGCCTTCGATGGGTGGGTTTCTCAAGGCGCTCACCACCGGCGAATCCATTTTCCGCCCCACCTACACGGGGACGGGCGAACTGTTTCTCGAACCGTCCCTCGGCGGATTCCACATCATGGACTGCGGGGGCCGGACGTGGATTCTCGAGAGTGGCGCTTACTGGGCGTCGGACATCGGCATCTCCGTGGACGCTCACCGTGAAAGCACCATGACGTCGCTCAAGAGTGGCGAGGGATTCTTCGATTTCCAAACGAAGATCAGTGGTCAAGGACGGGTGGTGTTGCACGCGCAAGGCCCGGCGGAGATGATGGAACTGAGGAACGACCGACTCGTGGTGGACGGCAACTATGTGCTCGCGCGCTCCGATTCCATTCGCTACTCGGCGCAACGAGCCACCAAATCATTGTTCGGTTCGTTGACTTCCGGCGAGGGGTTTGTGCGTATCTACGAGGGGTCGGGGACGCTCGTGCTCGCACCAATCCCGTACTGGCGCCAACGGTTGTTCGCGGCGGTCGCACACCGCCATGCCTCGCATTCGGCCGCCGGAGAATGAACCCGGTTGATCGCCTGGACGAAAGTCCGGCATCTCGACGATGCGCTCCTTCTCTTCGGGCCTGACTGCCGGCGCGCACTTGTGGATACGTGGCTGTACTTAAATTCGGGACCGGGCCAACCTGCGCTCAACATGGCGTGGGATGAAGCGCTGCTCGAAGAGATCGCCCGGATTGGATTCCCCGTCTTGCGAACTTACTCGTGGGCACAGCCGGCGGCGACTTTTGGCTACTTCCAAAAGTATGACGACGTCGCGAGATTCACCGCCGTCCGCCCTTTGCTCCGCCGTCCCACTGGAGGCGGGCTCGTGCCCCACGAGAATGATTGGACCTACAGCGTGGTGATCCCGCCGGGACACCCTTGGTATCGCACACGCGCCGCGGACAGTTACCAGCGCTTGCATCGGTGGCTTCAGACCGCGTTCGGCCTTTGTGGCGTTGCGACAGAACTGGTGCTTGAGCGCGACCCGGCTGGCCCTGGCGAATGTTTCGTGGGGGCAGAGCCCGATGACTTGCTCTGGCATGGCCGCAAGATCGCCGGCGCGGCGCAGCGTCGGAATCGTCGCGGGTTGTTAATCCAGGGAAGCGTGCAACCACCACCCGCAGGCATCACTCGTGCGGTTTGGGAGAAAGCTCTGCTGGAGTCGTTGAATCGGGTGGAAGTGAAAGCGCTTGTGCCGGATACTGACCTTGAGGCATGCGTTCAAAGGCTCGCGTCGGAAAGATATTCGCGAGCGGAATACCATCGGAAAAAATAGGCGGGTACTTCATCCGCCGCGCGTGACGGCAAAAAGCTGACGCAACAGGCACCCATCGCGACGGGTCAATTGCAGTAACAAAGCAGGTGCCGCCGGCAGGAATAACAATCGCTGAAGCCAAGCCGAACAGCGCAGACGCGTGGTGAAAGTGGAGTCAATCGCGCGGCCAAACTTAGCACAGGCGCTAGCCCAGTCAGTCTCGCCCCGGGAATAGGAGACCAGCGGGTCCGTTGCCAACGCCGCCGATTCGAGCGCGAGGGACATTCCATTACCCGTGAACGGCGGAATCATGGTCAGGGCATCTCCGAGCCGAAGGGTCGTCCGCTCGGAGGCGCGCCGAGGCCGTAGATCGAGTCCTGCGACGGTGCAGAGCGAGTGCGTCAGCCACTCCGCGTTGAGCAGGCGCTCGAATCGGATTGATCCGGGAGAACCGCGCAACCAATCACGCGGATCGGATGGCGCTGGTTTCCTTTCGTCGCTGCGGCGTCGAAACAGTCCGCACACATTGACCACATCCTCCGCCAGGCGACACAGCCCCACATACGCACTTGGCCCGAAGTGAAGTTCCAGATCGGCGCTCAGAGGAACGTGGCGCACATGGCATTTCACGCCGAACCAGCGCCACCCTTTCACCTGGGCGCTGGGGCGACGTCCCGTGGCGTGAACTATGCCGGGCTGATTCGGCACCGGGACGCCACGCTCGTGGGTATGAAGTTCGCCCCCGCTTTTTACAAACTCGTTGGCGAGCAACGCATCCAAGGTGTAACGCGACAGGCAGAAAGCGGGGCTTGGCAAGGTGTGAACCGGGCCGAGTCGACTCTCAGTAGCAAAGGCCACGGTGCGCGCCCAACGACCGCCGGCCGCAAGGCAAGCTGGCATCAACCCATGCCGGTCGAGGATAGTTTGGCCCGCGCCGCTAAGAAATTCACCGCAAACGCGATGTCGCGGGTAGTTCCCTGCCTCGTGAATCGTCACTGGTACATTCCGATTGCGGAGGGCTATTCCCAGGCTTAGGCCAGCCAGGCCCCCGCCCATGATCGCGATCGGTTGAGGCATGTTCATGGCCAAGCTCTCCAAAATCCGGAAATGAGCCGAGACCATGAACCCCACAGCTTTGGAGGGCGGTGGCCGGGCGGAGCGACGACACCGCTTTGCCGCGGCGCGTCAGCCCCAGGCGACGTAGGAATCGATTC
>DLVS01000035.1 GCA_003445095.1 Verrucomicrobiales bacterium | reverse complement strand
GCGGTCGCCCGCCACGTCCTTCGCCAACTTGACCGCCGCGGCATTGATCGACTCAGTCTCCGCACCGTATCCCGCCCGACTCAGCTTCTCTCGGGTTCCGAAGAAGGTTAAGGCCTGCAACACTTGCGACCCCGAACCGAGAAACTCCCGATGCAACTCTTTCAGCGCATCTGGGTTCTCAATCGCCACTTCCGGCGTGAATTGCCCACTGCCGCGTCCGGTGCCGACCTTCTCCCGACCAGAACCGCTGTCCACATAGCCGCGGCGTTCGAGTTCGATCAGATAGCCGCCGTCACCGAGGACAACTTGGGTTTTGAGCAGGGACGTAATCGTGTTCATGAAAGTACGGCGTCGACGACCGCCAAAGGTTTAGACAGATGCGGAAGGGTGACGCCTCTCTATGCTTGAAGCGAGGTCGGATTGTGAATCGCAGGAAATCTTGAAACTTCTGCGGTTGAATGACGACACAGAGGGATGGTGAGCGCGTGAGTCGGGGCGCCCCGGACTTGACGATGTGGTGCCAAGATTCAGTGAAGATTTCCCAATCCACGGCTAGCCAGCGGCCGGTGGTGCTGCGCATAAATTCGCGAGGCGTCCTAGTGCATCCCGTGTCTCAGCCCCCTCTGCTGCCATACTCGCTACCATGAAAGGGGCTCGGTCAACCACGCAGCAAGAGCAGTTGCTCGCCACGCTGAAAGAACTCAAAGACGTGAAGTCGGCTCTCGATGAACATTCGATTGTCGCCATCACAGATGCCTCCGGAAGGATTACTCACGTCAACGACAAGTTCTGTTCGATCTCTCAATATTCCCGCGCTGAGTTGCTCGGGCAGGATCACCGCCTGATCAATTCCGGCTATCACCCCAAGGAGTTTATCCGCGATCTGTGGACCACGATCGGGCACGGCCGGGTGTGGCGAGGCGAGATTAAGAACCGTGCGAAAGACGGAACATGTTATTGGGTGGACACGACCATTTTTCCGTTCCTCAACGAGGCCGGAAAACCAACGCAATATGTCGCTATCCGTACCGACATCACCCAACGCAAGGCTGACGAGGAGCAATTGAAGAGGCTGGCCCAAGACCTGGCGGAAAAAAATAAGGAACTCGAATCCATTGTGTATGCGGCGTCGCATGATCTGCGTTCACCGTTGGTAAATATCCAGGGATTCGGCCGACAATTAGCACAGGTGTGCGAGCAAATGAAGGCCACGGTGGATGCGGCTCCGGATGGGCAGGTGTCGGTCGAAAGAATCCGTGAGGCATTCGCGCTGAAAATCCCGCAAGCGTTACGGTTTATTCAGGCGGGTGTGGTGAAGATGGATATGTTGTTGGCTGGCCTCCTCCGGTACTCGCGGCTGGGCCGGGCCGCGCTGAATATTCAACCCCTCGACATGAACGCGCTTCTCGCCGGCGTCATCCAGGCGCTGCGTTTCCAAGCGGAACAAGCGGAGGCCACCGTGAAACTCGACCCACTTCCGGCCTGCGTGGGCGACCCAACGCAAATCGGTCAGGTCTTTTCAAATCTGATCGACAATGCGCTGAAATATCGCGACTCGGGACGCGCCTTGAGAGTGAGTATTCGCGGATGGGTTGACGGTGGCCGCGCTACGTTTGCCGTCTCCGACAACGGAATTGGCATTGCTTCGGAGCATCAAAGGTCCGTGTTCGAAATTTTTCACCGGCTCGACCCGAAGGCGACGTCCGGTGAAGGTTTAGGCCTGACCATCGCGCAACGCAGTCTCGACCGACAGCAGGGCAAGATATGGTTGGAGAGTCAGGTCGGCGTCGGTTCGACCTTCTTTGTGTCCTTGCCAGCCCACCCTGAGCCACGCTGAATGACGGCATGCAAGGTGCCCCGGTCGTGCTCATTGCCGAAGATGACGAAGGCCACGCCATTCTCGTACAGCAAACGCTTCGCGAAGCCGGACTCAGCAATCCCATCGAACACTTCATCGACGGACAGGCCATCCTCGACTTCCTTTTCCGTCGCGGGCCGGGGCCGAAGCGCGAGGTGAACCATCCCTACGTATTGTTACTCGACATTCGCATGCCCAAGGTCAACGGCGTGGAAGTGCTCGAACAAATAAAGTCCAGCCCGGAGCTTCGTAAATTGCCGATCATCATGCTCACCACTACGGACGACCCCCGCGAAGTCGTTCGCTGCCACGACTTGGGTTGTAACGTGTACATTCAAAAGCCAGTGGATTATGTGAAGTTTTATGAGGCGATTCGGCGGCTGGGCTTGTTTATGAAGTTGTTGTTGGTGCCGCAGGTCAACGGATGAGATGAAAACACCGGGGCCGAAATCGAATCGTCAAAGTTCCCGTAAGGCTCCGGCGGCTCGGCGTCGAGGGACGCCTGGACCTTCCGGAGGAGAATCAAATCTCAGGCCGACTTCCGGGTCTGGTCCTGCACCCAGTCGAGTCCCCATCATTTTTGTCGTCGATGACGATCCAGGCTTGCTCATCCTTATCGAAAGCGTGCTCAGCGCTGAGAATTGGAAGGTGGCCTATGTCAGCTCAGGAGCAGAAGCGTTGGCGTGGTTACAAACGAACTCCGCCGACTTGCTTCTGCTCGACCTGAAGCTCAGTGATATCGAAGGCCGAGAGTTCGTCCGCGCGCTCGCCGACGGAGGCCGGTCCGTACCCTTTATCGTCATCACCGGTCAAGGGGACGAACGGGTGGCCGTTGAGATGATGCAGCGAGGCGCTCTCGATTATTTG
>DLVS01000247.1 GCA_003445095.1 Verrucomicrobiales bacterium | reverse complement strand
TTTTTGATGTTTTTTTTTTTCAAGCGACGCAGCCAGCCTGGTTGTATTCGGAGAAGCGGCCTTGGCGTCGGGAGCCGATCCCAAGGTGGTTCTCGATCGTGTATTCGAATTGGCCCGCAAGTCAGATCCGAAACGACGCGAAGTGTACTTGGCGAGTGGTGGACTGGCGTTGGCGAAGCACGATTTCGCGCTCGCAGCGAAGCGATTCGACGAAGGACTCAAGCAAACGACGAACGACGCTGACTTGTATTTTGGCCGAGCCCGCGCGTTCGCCGGCAGCGATCGTGAAGAAGCGGCTCTGGCCCTCGCCGCGGCCCTGAAAGTCAACCCGCGACACGTTCCCAGCCTCCTCCTGTTAGCGGATCACCGGATTGATGCCGAAGACTATTCGGGCGCGCTCGACCTCCTGAAACAGGTTCAATCCATCAATCCCGTCCATCCCGACGCGGCCGCCTATCAAGCGGTCATTGCCCACCTAAAGAATCAGCCGGCCGAGGAAAAGGCTGCCCGTGAACTCGCCTTGAAGTATTGGCCCACCAATCCACGAGTCCCTTACTTGATCGGACTCAAACTAGCGCAGAAGTACCGATTTGCGGAAGGCGCCGTGCTCCAGCGTGAGGCATTGACCTTTGATCCGGATTATCTCCCCGCGAAATCGGAACTCGCGAGCGATCTCTTGCGGTTGGGTCAGGAAGCCGAGGGCTGGGATCTCGTACAAGCGGTCCACGCGCAAGACGGATACGACGTGTCGATGTTCAACCTCGTGACCTTGTTCGACACGATGGCGAAGTACACGACCCTCACCAACTCGCACTTCGTAGTCCGAATGCATTCGCGCGAGGCCGAAGTGTACGGATCGCGAGTGCTGTCCCTGCTCGAACGCGCCCGAGCGACACTGGTACCGAAGTACGGCGTTACCCTCGCGGAGCCGACGACTGTCGAAATCTTTGCGGAGGCGAAGGATTTCGGAGTTCGAACCTTTGGAATCCCTGACAATCCCGGTTACCTCGGCGTGTGCTTTGGACGATTGGTGACGGCCAACAGCCCCGCGACGAATCCGGGAGGCACCGTGAATTGGGAGGCTGTCCTCTGGCACGAGTTCTGCCACGTGGTGACTCTGCAATTCACGCGGAACAAAATGCCCCGTTGGCTAAGCGAAGGGATTTCCGTTTTTGAAGAACGACAGGCGAATCCTGCTTGGGGAGAACATCTGACGCCCAAGTACCGCGAAATGATTCTGGGTAACGACCTTACTCCGATCGCTCGGCTCAGCGCCGCCTTCCTCCGCCCCCCATCGCCGCTCCATCTCCAGTTTGCCTACTACGAATCGTCGCTGGTCGTCGAGTTCTTGGTGGATCGCTTCGGGCTCGACGGCCTGAAGTCGGTTCTCAGCGACCTGCGACAAGGCGCCTTCATTAACGACGCGCTCGAAAAGCACACCCTGTC
The DNA here is from genome assembly GCA_003445095.1 of Verrucomicrobiales bacterium. GTDB lineage: Bacteria > Verrucomicrobiota > Verrucomicrobiia > Limisphaerales > UBA9464 > UBA9464. Next base: position 4,260 of record DLVS01000247.1, on the reverse strand, counting down.
GTTGGATCGTTTCGAAAAAGAATTTGCCGCCTTTGCACGAGAAAAAGCCGAGGCGTTGGCTCCAGGACTGGATTGGGAAAAGCCCGAGTTCACCAAGTCGCGCAGGGGGGCGGACGTCGACTTTGACGCCCAAATGACTGAATGGTCGGCCTCGCGACCCACTAATTATTGGGCGCTCGATTTTCAGGCTAAATCTCGATTGGAAGCCAAAGACTGGTCCGGAGCCAAGGAGCCGCTCTTGCGCTTGGTTGAACTGTTCCCCAACCAGCCAGGTGCAGCCAATGCCACCGCGCTCCTCGCGCAAGTGCAGCGGAGACTGGGAGACACCAACGCCGAATTGGCACTGCTGCGAAAGGTGGCGGAGCATGAAGCCGCCGCGCCGGAGGCCTATTTGCGGTTGATGGAACTCGCCGCGGTGGCAAATGACTGGACCGAAGTGACGCTCAACGCGGAGCGCTACCTTGCGGTAAATCCGCTAACCTCTCCGCCGTACCGGTACCTCGCGGAGGCAAATTCAAACACGGGCAACATTCCCGGCGCGATTTCGGCGTACGAAACCGTATTGCGGTTGGACCCACCGAATCCGGCCGCCATACATTTTCAGTTGGCAAGACTGTTGGAGCCAACGAATGCCCAAGCGGCGAAACGCCACACCCTGGAGTCTCTGGAGGACGCTCCCCGCAATCGAGCCGCGCTTGAACTTCTCTTGAGATTCGAGGTCGGAGCCACCAACGCTCCTCAACAGAAGATTGTACCATGAGAAACTTTCGCTGGGGTGTTGTCGGTGCGCTCTCATTGTGCGCCGGCCTTCTGCTCGCTCAACGTGCCGGGTTCGGCGGCTTCCGCGGCGGAGGCGAAATCGAAGTACCGGAAGGAACTCGGACGGCCCGCGAAGTGGACTCCCGCAGCACCGGCACCCCTCCTTGGACCAATGCACCTGGATTCGAGCGCGACGTCTTTACCTTCGCCCGACTACGCTACGACAAAGAACCCGGCCGGCCCTATCGCTGGGGTGGGGGCGGATTTACGACCGACTTTCCGGACAGCGATCTCAACCTCTCCTTTCGGATCCAGCAAATGACCTCGATCAAAGTGGATCCGGACGGGCGACTCATTCGGCTGAACGATCCGGAGCTTCCTAACTATCCGATGCTGTTCGTTTCTGCGCCCGGCGCGCTGCATTTGACCGACCCCGAGGCGGCCGCGTTGCGGCAGTATCTGTTAGGTGGTGGGTTCATGCTGATGGATGATTTTTGGGGGGAACGGGAATGGCAAAACTGCGAGAACGTCATGAAGGAAGTGCTCCCGGAGCATCATTTCATCGAACTTCCGCTCGACCATCCCGTCTATCACTGCGTGTTTGAAATTAAAGACAAGTACCAGTGCGCCAATGTCCGGATGGGAATCGAGAGCGAACAGACCGGAGTGACTTGGGAACGGGAAGATGGCCATGTCGTTCATCACCGCGCGATCCTTGATGCCAAAGGTCGGATCATGGTCATGACGCTCCACAATACGGACACCGGCGACGGCTGGGAGCGTGAGGGTGAAAGCGATTATTATTTTCACAATTTCTCCGAGAAAATTGCCTATCCGCTAGGGATCAACATCATCTTCTACGCCATGACGCACTGAATCCTGGAGCCGGATCACTCACCCCCCATGACTAAATTCCCGTTCATCAAATCATCCCTGGGGAGGTTGAGTTTTCGCTGGATTTGGTTGGTCTTATTTGTCGTTTCAACGGCTCTGGTCGTGGCGCAACGTCGTTATGGGGGCCGCTGGTATGGCGAAAGCTCGGTAGGTGATGATGTTCGCACGGCGCGCGAGGTTGAATCGCACAGTACTGGAACACCGACCTGGACCAATGCCCCCGGCTTTGAATCGGACGTCTTTACGTTCGCTCGAATCCGTTATGACCGCGGAGGTAGTTGGGGCCGCGGCGGCTGGTCAACCGATCTGCCCGACAGCGACTTGAACCTGTCTTTTCGCCTTCAGCAGATGACCTCGATGAAGGTGGATCCAAATGGGAGAATTCTGCGGGTGACAGATCCCGACTTGTTCAATTATCCATTCATTTATGCGGTCGAGCCGGGGGGATTCTCGCTGAGCGAAGAAGAAGTTGTGGCGTTGCGGAATTACCTTCTCAACGGAGGGTTCCTCATGTTCGACGATTTTTGGGGCGAGCGGGAATGGAGCAACGTCGAGGACGTCATGGCCCAGGTCTTCCCCGGCCGTCCTTTCGTCGAGCTACCCCTGAATCACGCCATTTATCACTGCGTGTTCGAGATTAAATCGAAGGGCCAGGTGCCGAATGTGGGACTCGGTGTCGAAAGCCAATGGGACGGCGTCACCTGGGAACGTTCCGACGCGAAGGAAGTTCACCATCGCGCGATTTTTGATGACGCTGGGCGGATGATGGTCTTCGCCGCACATAACACCGACAATGGTGACGGCTGGGAACGCGAAGGCGAGAACGACTACTACTTCCACAATTTCTCCGAAAAAATCGCGTATCCACTTGGCATCAACGTCGTCTTCTACGCCATGACACATTGAAGTTCGATTGGCGCCAACCACAACTCACCGCTGACTATCGATTACCGGTTATCGATCACTGATCACTTTCTCACGTCCTCAACATGTCTCATCCCACTCCTGTCGAACCCTTCCAACGCGATCGCGCAACGTTCGAGCAGCTCTCCACGAGCCGCGAACGGATCGAGCGTGAACTCGGCAAAGTCATCGTCGGCCAACGCGATGTCATCGAACAAATCTTGATCGCGCTGCTCGCGGGTGGGCACTGCTTGATCACTGGGGCGCCGGGTCTGGCGAAAACGCTCTTAGTGAAATCGATTGCCCAAATTTTTCACCTCAAGTTTCAACGCATCCAATTCACGCCTGACCTGATGCCGGCAGACATCACCGGCACCGAGATTTTGCAAGACACCGGCGGCGAGCGCAGGTTGACCTTTGTAAAAGGGCCGGTGTTCGCCAACATGATTCTCGCTGATGAGATCAACCGGACCCCGCCAAAGACCCAGGCGGCGCTATTGGAAGCGATGGGGGAACATCAAGTAACCGCAGCGGGTGTGCGGCATCCCCTCGAAGAACCATTCTTCGTGCTGGCGACTCAGAACCCGATCGAGATGGAAGGCACCTATCCCTTGCCCGAAGCGCAGTTGGACCGGTTCATGTTCAACGTGGTGATGGATTACCTACCGGAAGACGACGAAGTACAGGTCATCACTCGCACCACCGCCGCAAAACCCGCCGCGATCGACGCGATGTTTCACGGCGAGGACGTGCTGCGGTTCCACGAACTCGTCCGACAAGTGCCCATCGCGGAAGACTTGGTTCGCTACGCCGTCAAACTGGCGGCGATGTCGCGGCCCCGTCAGCCCGGCGTCCCAGATTTCGTCAACGAATGGGTGACCTGGGGTGCGGGCACGCGGGCGCCGCAGTTTCTGGTGCTCGGCGCCAAAGCCCGCGCCCTAATTCAAGGCCGCGCTCATGTCACGGTCGCCGACCTACAAAAGCTCGCGCTGCCTGTGCTTCGGCACCGCCTCCTGCTGAATTATCGAGCCGAAGCCGAGGGTGTTCGCGTTGAGAACGTCATCGAGCGGTTGCTGGGTTCGGTGGCGGCTCCGTTGTCGCGATGAACCCGGGGGCACAGAACGTCGGCACTTTGATTTCGCCGGCGGCGCTCATGCGCATCCGCAACCTCGAACTGCGGGCACGAGTGGTCGTCGAGGGGTTTTGGTCCGGCCTCCATCGCAGCCCTTATCATGGCTTCTCCGTCGAGTTCACCGAGTACCGACAGTACACGCCCGGAGACGATCCGAGATTCGTGGACTGGAAGGTTTTCGGCCGGAGCGACCGTTATTTCATCAAGAAGTTCGAGGACGAAACGAATCTTCGATGCCATCTGCTCACCGATCAAAGCCGCTCCATGACCTTCGGTTCGCAAGGGTATTCGAAGGCCGAGTACGCCGCGACCTTGGCCGCTACGCTCGCCTATTTCCTGAACCAACAAGGCGACGCGGTGGGGCTGCTTTCCTTCGATCAACGCGTGCGCGACTATTTGCCGGCGCGGCATCGGCCAGGACATCTGCGACAGCTCATGCTGGCGCTCGAGAAACCGGCGGGAGGCACCGCTACCGATCTGGTGAGTCCGCTCGAACACGTCGCCAATCTGGCCCGCAAACGCGGTTTGATGGTGTTGATTTCTGATTTCCTGCTGTCGCTGAATCGGGTCGA
>DLVS01000105.1 GCA_003445095.1 Verrucomicrobiales bacterium | reverse complement strand
ATCAGTCACTACCGCCACCGTCCGGTGCGCATCCACGACGACCTACACAACGAGCGCGCCGAGGGATTCATGAAGTGCTGGTTCAGTGACTTCACGACGCAGGAAAACAAGAACGCAAGGCGGTTTCTTTTAGCGACAGAGTCATCAACCGATCTTCGTCTAGCCTCTCGCGACGGCCAGTTGACGGTGATCAGCCGCCGCACCGGAGATCCAATCGTGGTCAAGAAGCCCGGCAATGGCACCGGCTGGACGCCCGAGGAAACCGGTCGTGTCGCTGCCTGGCTCTTCAAGTTTAAGTTGCAGATCATGAGCGATGGCTTCCTCTGTTTCGACGACGCCTACATGCTGGCCGAGCGTTACCTCGAACTGGTGCCGCGCATTGCCGGCATTCTCCGCTGTCGGTTTCCCTTGGTGTTTGTGGACGAGATGCAGGACATGAACCTGCGCCAGCACGATCTGCTGGAACGCCTTTTCTTCGATCCCGCCTGTGCCTACCAGCGAATCGGTGATCGCAACCAAGCGATCCACGGCGAACGTGAGACTGGCGTCGACGACCATTGGGCCGCTCGCACTCCGTCGTTGACCCTGACTAAGAGCCTGCGGCTCTCTCCGGCCACGGCCGCCGTGGTGTCCGGCTTCGCCCTCCACACACCCGGTCTGAAGATCGAGGGCACGAACTCCGCGACCTTAAGGCCGCGGATGCTGCTCTATCAGGACGGAACCGTCCAAACGGTTCTGACCCGCTTCTCGGAGATCCTCCGCGTCGAGATCGACGCTGGCCGTATTCCCTGTAACGAGCATTCGAAGTTCCGCGCCATCGCGTGGAATACCACTTGGAACGACGCCGAAACCAGCCAAGGAAAACTCCGGCTCATCAACTTCTGCCCGCAATTTGTCCGCGCCCCCGGCATTGGCCGCATCGAGCACCCGTGCCTAGAAGCAGCCCTGCGTGATTGCTTTCAACCTGCATCACCCATGCGAACCCGCGAGGCGGGTATGTTGGGCGCCTTCGTGCGCATCCTCCGACTCCAAGGCGTCCGCAATCCGGTTTTCAATACCCAGTTCACGCGGGTCTCGCTCCTCAATCATCTCCGCGAGAACCACCCCTCCTACGACGGCAAGTTCCGCCTTCTCCGACTGCGCTGGGCCGTGGCTGCCTCCAACGGAAAGACGGACGCGGCAATCGCTGAAATCCGTGATCAAGTCCCGGAATTCCTATCGCAGTTCGACGAATCCCTGGGCAAGGCCACCGACTACGTGTCGACACCAGCTGCCGCGCAGGCTACCCCAGCGATGTCCACGGGAAATACGATCTGTCTCCACGGATTCGATATCGAGCTCGCCAGCGTGCATGCCGTCAAAGGGCAAACCCACACGGCGACCCTCTATTTAGAATCCGCATATTACGCCGACGGGAAAGGTGCCGCTTCAAAGTCTTACGAATCTCAGCGCCTTGCGCCACAGTTTCTTGGGCAACCTTTGAATGCCCCCGCGGTTCGCGTTCAGCAATCGGCGAAAATGGTCTATGTGGGGTTTTCTCGGCCGACCCACTTGCTTTGTTTCGCAGTCCACAGACAACGGTTTGATTCCTACCTGAGCGCCATCGCCGGTAACCTTTGGGAGGTCGACGATCTTGGTTGAGGGGCACTGTGCTGGGGCCATCAAATCATCGGCGGATGGCGAACTCACCATTCGGAACGGCATTTGATTGGATGGTCCGGAGACCTTTTGAATATTGGGCATCACAGCGCGTGAATCCGGCCGGCGATTGTGTGGCGGGGGCGGAACGTTCAAGGAACTACGGGTCGCCTCGACAAACGCTCGCCGCTTCCGTTCCTCGCTTGAGCATTCCGCCTCCGCCCGGAGCCTGCCTTTAGGATTTCACGCGGGGAATTGTCGCGGTGCGACGATGGAAAACTTTGTGCGGTAACCGGCAGTCAGCAGCAGGATGGGCTACGCAAAGGCCGGGATAACGGAGTCACGACAGGAAACCAGAGACTTGCGAGCGATGTGGCGGCCTAGCTTGCCGACGCCGGCATTGCCCGGAGGAGCCAAATCGGGTAGAGGAAATCACGGCGACGATGTTCGCCGTCAACGAATGACGTAGCAATTCGACCACAAATTTTGCCTGCATCGGTTCGGTCCCACGAGAAAACCGCGAATTTTGCCAGTGGACGAAGGAACCGCCGGAGCACGCGCCCCATCGGGCGCGGCTCGGCGTGCTTCTTTCAAAGGCGCTTCGCGGTGCCTCTCGTGGGGGTGCGTTGGGTCCGCGCCTTCGGCTTTTTGAGACGGTACACCCAGTCCGTTTCGTGAATAGACCCCAAGAATAGTGATTCTGAAACGCCATCGTCAGATTGCGGTGGCAATGAGGAGGTGAGGTTCTATGAAAAAGACCATCCAGGTCTCGCGGTTCCGCAATGGGCAGATGCGGGAGCGTGTTCCGCTTTTGGACGGACTTCGGCATGGGCTTGTCCAAACATGGCACCGAAACGGTGTGGCGGCGTCTGAGGAGCCCTACTTCAACGGTCGATTGCACGGGGTTTGCCGGCAGTGGGATGAGTCGGGAAAACTCCTGGGGGCGTTCACCATGGATCGTGGGACAGGCGTCCAACGAGAGTGGCACGACAATGGACAGATCAAGTTGGAAGTTTCGACAGTGGCGGGGAAGTTCTGCGGGCAGAACCGGATCTGGCTCCGGGATGGGATACTGCTCTCCGAACGCCACTTTCTGCGCGGCAGACTGGTTTCCAGAAGTCACTACGCACGGGTGGCGGCGAAAGATCTGACGCTGCCGCAGCCTGGAGATTCGGTCATCGCGCCTCGGCGCCCGTCCCGGGCGACAGAGCGCCATGTTCACGAGGTCTTTGTCGGTGGATTGCTGGAGAAAGGCAGTCCGGTGGAGGCTCGGAGTTGGCTGGGCGGACTGGCAAAGTCCAGATCAGGTCCGTCGCTGGGGCGGTTTCCTTCGGCTAAAGCAGCGCTCATGCTGGTGACCTCGCTTTACGAAGCCGGCGCCCTCGAAGTTGCGGTTCCGGGGATTTACCGCGACCGAAAGGGCAAGGAGTTCGCGGATTGGCTGCTGGTCCGATTGCCTAGACTCAAAGCCGTTCGCGGGCGCATTCGGAAGGTCTGCCGAATCCTCAAGGAAAAGGACCTTGGGGCCTTCTTGCCCGAGAGCGACTTGGGCGAAATGCATCTCGCCCTGGCATTAGAGTAAGTCAGCGCACCAAGAGGCAGTCGCGTGCTTCGTCCACGCAGAGGGTACCGCAGGCGGGACGGCCATTGAGGAGGCACTCGGCGACGGCATCACCCACAAGTTTTTCAACGGCGTCCCGCATGGGCCGGGCGCCCAGCTTCGGGTGGAATCCCTTTCGCACGAGGAAGGGCAGAGTGTCGGGGTGCAGTTCGAGCCGGTGCCCGCGGTCGCCCAGGAAAGCGATCTGCCGGGCCAGAAATTTCTCGGCGATCTCCAACTGGTGGTCATAGGCGAGCCGGTGGAAGACGAGCTTCTCGTTGATCCGGGCGAAGATTTCTGGCCGTAGCGACTGTTGCGCGCGGGTCAGGACGTGACGTTCCAAGGTCGCCTCGCTGGAGTGCTGAAGGCTCATCAATTCGGCGGAGCCGATATTGGAGGTGAGCCACACGTAAAATCCGCTGAAGTCGAGCGTCTGGCCGGTGGCGACTGTCAGGCGGGCGGCATCGAGCAATTGCAGGAGCAAGTCGAGCACGCGCGGGTGCGCCTTCTCGGCCTCGTCGAAGAGGAGTGAGCCTTCCGCGGCGCGCTCACGGATTGCACCCAGGAACCCCACATCACCCAGTTTCGCTCCGAGCAACAGGCCCAGGGATTCCTGCGTCTGATACTCGGACATGTCGAAGCGGAAGAGGCGGTCGGGGCCGAAGATGTGATGGGTCGTCACCAGGACGACCTCGGTCTTGCCCACGCCCGTGGGGCCGAGCAGGGCGAAGGATCCGCGGGGCCGCAGCGGATGGCTAAGCCCGAGTTCACCACGGCGAATCACCGAGGTAATCCGCGGCAATACTTGGGACTGGCCCCGGATCTCTCGCGCCAGCACGGCGTCCAGATTCTGGAGTTGGGTCAGCTTGGATGAGGACAAAGAAGGAGTCATGTCCGTGTCCTTACCACGGACGGGAGTGCGTTTTGTGTACCACATACATCTACGGCGATGGGCTCGGTGATAAGTCCTTGTCCCGTGATCGGCGGGAAGTGCCGCGGGTCCAAAAAAACAAAAACGAAACCACCATTGCCATGAAGCTCCCTCACAAGTTCAGCACCCAGACCGCCGGCCGTCTCCGCACGGTCGGATTCCTCGCTGCGGCATTCGCGCTCAGCTCGATCCGCGGCTTCGCGCAGGCGTTCGATTCGACCGACCTGAAGACCGGCATCAGCAACAGCCTTGCCGTTATTATGATGTTCGGGTTCGTCCTGGGCATCGCCGCCGTCATCGCCGGCGGCTTCGCGATCCGCCGCGGCGACGTGGATCAGGGGAAGATGTCCATCATCGGTGGCGCGATCATCGCCGCGGCGCCAGCGGTCATCTTCGCCTTCTTCAAGATCTTTGGCATCGACGACAACAGCTCGGTGGGCATCGGCGCGTTCTGAACGGACACGGCCGAAGCCGCCCGTTTCCAAGGCTCGACCACCACCCCATCACTTCCTCCACCAGAGCGCTCACCATGAAGACGGATCTTCGGCTCACCGACTCGAATGCGGCTTCCGACTCCGCCGGGCGTACCTGGGGACTCGATGGGAACCTATTCTGGTGGCTCGTCGGTGGTGTTAGTGCGGGCCTGACTCTGTTCTTCGTGGTCCTGGTCGGCTGCAAGGCCGGCCTGATGACCGCCTTCGGGGTCGCGGTCGTCCCGGTGCTGTTCTGCCTCGCCTACATCTTTGGGCTGAGACAGGGCAAGCCGCCCGGGTACGACCGCGACTGCTTGGAATTCTGGCTGTCAGGAACCGGATTCAGTCCGGAAACCTGCCCCCCCGGTCCCTCCTCTCACCTCCGCCACCCACTTGCCGAGGATTGACCATGGAAACGCTGACCATCCGCCAGAGGGAGCAACGCGAGTTGCTCGCCAACCTGGACACCGCCGAGAAGGCGCTGCGGCGCAGCCTCCACGTGCACGGTCTTGACGCGGCGGCCCGCGCGCACATGGAGCGCGCCTTGAGCCACGTTCACGAAGGCTACATCGCGGTCAATGAACCCGGCCGCGCCCGGACCGTGGACCAACTCCAAGAAGATCTCATCAAGGCTAAGCGGCTTACCGAGACCCTGGTTGCTCGGGCTCACCGCAGCAATTCCCACCATCAGACGACTGGCTGAGTATGTTCGAACGCGCTCCCAATGGGTATTTCGTCCGGGACCTGGTTGTCTTCAATCACCTGCGCCGCGGCGGATACGTGGCCAAGGGTTTCGTCTTCGAAGCGCCCGATCTGACCAACTCGCCGATTGGGGATCTCAATGAGTTCCAGGACCAGCTCTGCCTTCTGCTGGCCTCCCTCCACGAGAACCAGAGGCTTCAGGTTCAGTACTTCTGCGATTCGGATTACCGCACGGACCTGCTGCGCTACCAGGCGGAAACTGAGCGGTGCAGCAATGTCTGGACGCGGCGCGCGCGCAACGAGCGGTTCTCCCGGTATTGGAAGGCGATGGCCGAACGAAAGCTCCGCCGCCAGCGGGTGATTCTCTATGTCTCGCGAGGACTGGAGAATATCCCGAAGGCGTTTCAGAGCGCCGGTGCCCGACGCGACTACTACCGCGCCCTGCTGGATCAACTCCAGACCGAGTTTGAGCACGTTCACCGGCTCCTGCTGGAGATTTTTGGGAGTACGGGCGCCCGCGTGCTGCCGATGAGCGACCTCGACCACTTCCGGCAATTCACACGGTTCCTCAATCCCTCGCTGAACGAGCGGTTCGACTTTGATCCGGCGGACGGCTTCGTGCCCGAACTCTCCATCCAAGAAAACTGCTGGCACAGCGAGGGGAATGGGCAGAGTGATTTCGGGTTCTTCCTCGATGGTCATTACCACTCGTTGATTGTCCTGACCCGGTGGCCGCGCACGACGTATCCAGGAATCATCCAGCGCCTCACCAACCTGCGTCTCCTGGACTACACCATCACCGTCAATGTGGATCCGCTGCCGGTGACCCGGGAGATCTCCAAGGAGGAGAAGGAGCACGACCGGGTGGCAGGCGACTACGCCAGCGAAAAGAAGATCTCCCTGCTCACGGTGATGGAGAAGAAGGCGAAGAAGATTCACGCGCTGATGCAGGGGCAGACGATTCCCTTCCACGCCCTCTTCGTGATTCGAGTGTGGGACAAGACCCGGGACGGCCTGAATGCCAAGGCGGGGGCGATCAAGAACGCGGTCAACTCGATGAACGCGGCGCAGTACTTCGAGAGCAACTTGCCCAGCACCTCCAAGAATCTCTTCTTCCAGACCTGGCCGGGTTGGACCTGGGGCCGCTACCAGCATCGCAAGCTCTACGCCGAACATCGCTACCTGGCGGACATGCTGCCGGTCACGAGCACTTTTACCGGTCACCTCGCCACCGCCGAGGCCATCTACGACGGGCCGGCCAGCAACCTCATCGGCATCGAAACTTTCTCCGGTTCCGACGACAACAAAGCCCCTCAGCACGCGGTGCTACTGGGCATGTCCGGGGCCGGAAAGTCCGTCACGGTCTGCGACCTGTTGACGCAAACCGAGGGGTACTTCGGCTACACGGTCATCATTGAGGAAGGCCTCAGCTACGGCATCTACACCGCCACGGTCGAGGAGGGTGCCCGGCCCATCATCATCCATCCGGATGGCGACCTGACGATCAACTACCTCGACACGAAGGGACTGCCGTTGACGCCCGATCACCTGTCGGCCGCGACCGCCTTGGTGGCGCGCATGATCGGCGTCAGTGCCCAGGAGGACAAACAGATGCTGCGGCAGGCGCAGATCGCCAAGTACCTCAACTTGCTTTACGAGGATGCGTTTCAGGACTGGTGCAAACGGCGCCATGACCAACTTCTCGAACTGGCCCGTCATGCGCTGACGTTGCAGCGATTCCGGGAGGAACGCATGCCGCCCGGAGCGACGAGCCTGGAAACTTTTGCGGACTTCCGAGACTGGAAGGCGAGCCACCCCGACGAGGCGGAGAACTATCAGCGTCTGGTCCATGAAGCTGCCGCGCTGAAGTTTCTCAAAGACCCCAAGACCAGTAAGGAAGTCCGCAATCTGGCTTTCGCGCACTTTGGCGCCGACGAGTTCCCAACTCACCGGATGCTGCAGGAGCTGATGATGCTCGATCCGATGGGGGCCGAGCGGGACCAGATCATGGAGATTGCCACGCTGCTCCTCCCCTGGTGTCGAGACGGCAACTATGGGTGCCTGTTCGACGGCACGAGCAACCTGTCGTTGACCGGCCGAATCGCCCACTTCGAGTTGGGCTACATCCCGGAGTCGGCCAAGGAACTTAAGGCGGCGGCGGGCTTCCTGATCACCAACCACGCCCGCAAGCACATCATGACGCTGCCGCGGGCCGTCCGGAAACGGAACGTGTACGAGGAGGTGGCCCGATTCCTCGACATTCCTGGCGGCCAGGAAATCGTGCAGGAGAGCTACGCCCAGCTCCGGAAGTTCAACTGCTGGAACATTTCCATTGTGCAGCAGTACGCCCGGTTCAAGCAGAGCCGGATCCGGTCGGCGGTGTTCGGCAATTCACGGCAATTTTTCATCCTCCGCCAGAACGACCGGACTGACTTGGAGGACATGGGGCGGGACATCGCGATCCCCGAGGTCACGCAGCATGCGATTATGAACTACCCGCTGCCGGATCATCAGGCGGGGGAGAAGTATTCGCCCTTCACCTACCTGCACACCGACTCGACCCGCGCCCTCTGCGGGACCGTCCACAACATCGCGTCGCCGGAGATGCTCTACTGCTCCAGTTCGAGCGGAGAACACTTTGATAGACGCGCCCGCGAGCTGCGGCAGAGCCCAAGCGTCGTCGAGGGAATCATTGCCCACGCCCGCCGTTCCTCTTCGCCAATCCACGAATCCAAAGAGTCACTCCCATGAAATCCGATACCGATCACCCCCAACGTTCCGTTCTGCTCGCCGTGTTCCTGTGCCTTCTTACCGGATGCGCGGCCACCCGACCCATTGGCGACACCGTGCTCGGGGCCGGGGGTGCCTACCTCGGCTACGAACTGTCGAATGGAAACCCCATCGCCACGACGGCGGGTGCCGCGGGCGGCGTGCTCCTCAGTGAGGGCATGCACTACCTGGCCAAGAAGGAGACGACGAAGGCCTACGCGTCCGGGTACGACAAGGGAAAGAGCGACGCGGTCAAACAACAGTACTGGCTCTACGTCGCGCTCCAGCGTCAGCGAAACCGTGTCGCAAACGTCCGCCTGTATCCGGTTCAACTCCCCGAACAGCGCATTGACGGCGTCACCTTCCAACCCACCACCAAATTCCTGCGCATCGAAGAATAGGAGACGCTCATGAATCGCCACAAAGCCAACCTCATTGTCGTCCTGACCCTCGCCGCGTTCGCATCCCCGGCCCGAGCCCAATGGACCGTCTATGACCCCGCGGTCCACACCCAACAGATCATCGGTACCGCCCAGGAGATCGCGAAGTTCGTCGAAATCATCAGCCACCAGGTCAGCCAGATCGAGCAACTGACGGAACAGGTCAACACGCTGCATCACTATGTGGACCTGTTCGGAAATCCTGCCGCCATGGTCCCGGAATCCATCGGTGTCTTGACCGCAGACCTGGCGAAAACGGAGGTCGGTCAGACGTTGGGTGAACTTCAGGCGGCCGCCAATGCGACCACCGCGATGCTCGATAGCGCTAACGGACTGTATCACGCCGTTGGAGAGACGTTCTCCACGCCCGGGGGTGAGGTGATTCACCGTCGGGCGGAGCCTTATCGGGCCATCGGTGCCGTTCAGCAGACAGCCGCCAATTTTCTTGGCGTCGTTGGCGATGCCGCGGCGCGGCGGGTTTCGCTCAAAAACGAGATCGTGAAAACGACCGAGGAGCTGAAATCCGCCCAGACGGACGCGGAGGTCCAGAAGCTGACCGGCGTATTGGTGGGCCTGGGAACGGCCCTCGACAGCACGGAACATGAGGTCGCGCAGGCCAGTGCGTCCGCCATCGTTCAGGACATCGCGAATCGGGCCGACGTACAGCGTCAGGTCGAGGCGAAGAAGGAGCAGCAGCACGCTGAATTCCGCGAAGCCGTTGCCCGGTACGGCCAAACGTTCCAGATCCTGAACCAGGCGACGCGGTTTCCCACACGGTAAGACCAATATGACTATGGCCACCTTCGAGCAGATCTTTCCGACGTTCCTCCAGAAGTGCGCTGAGCTGCACGCCCTCCTCCGTGTGGTGGCGTTCATGCTGTTTATCGTGGGGACGATCACCTTCGTCATGCACGGCTTCTCGCCGAAGACGATGATGCTCCATCTCATACGGCTACTCATTTTGACCGCGTTGCTGGTCCTCTTGCCGGAATGGGGAGATCGCATTCAGGAGTTGCTCCAGGAATCCATCGTCTCTGGCCTTGGAGTTGATCCGGCAGCGGTCCGCGACCAGTACGACGCTTTGTTGGTCGTGAAGCGCGACACCGGAGCTGAGCGTTCGTGGTGGGATATCCTGAGTGATCTCAACGGATTCACCATCGAGACCTTTATCTCGGGTGCGCTGTGGTTGGTGGGCCAATTTGCCTCGTTCCTCCTCTTCTGGGCTTACGTATTCCAAAAGGTGATTCTCTACCTGGGCTATGCGCTCTCGCCGCTCCTCATCGGTCTGATGGCGATTCACCCGCTGAGGTCGGTGGGTTCGCGGTACCTGCTGAATCTCGTTGGCGTCTTGCTGTGGCCGCTGGGCTGGGCCGTCGCTGCTCTTATCACGCAGGGGTTTCTCGATTTCATGACCGATCCGGCATTGAGGTTCATAGACCCGACATCGACAGCCTACGGGCTCCAGAATCTGGTCGGGCTTGCACTGCTTTCGTTCTGGGTCGTGTTCAGCACGGTTTCCGCACCGTTGGTGATTCAGAAGGTCTTCACCTCCGGTGCGCTGGCGGGAAGCCAGTTGGTGGCCGGGGCCTTCAGCGGTGCGTTGCAGACGGCCGCGACAACCGCCGGAGCTGGAGCGGTGGCCGCCGCAACCGGGATTCCCCTCGTGACGGCTGGCGCGGCCGGAATGGCGGCCGTCCTGAGCACGCTGTCCACCGCGGCCGGACATGGCAGCGCAGGAGCCATCATCATCGCCGGCAGTGGGCTTCCCCCGCGAAGCGCCCGGGGTCGCCCAGGCGACGACATCACGGGAGACAAGGCCGTCCGTGAACTCATCGCGAAGGATCGCCGCCAATATTACTAAGCCACCATGAACGCGACTGCACCCACTCTACGAGAGACCCGTCCTACCACCGATTCGTCAAAGTTCGGTCCGGCACAGCGGCGTTTTGACCCTACCCAACTCTTCGCCCAGCGTGACCGGCTGCCGTGGTTCTGGTTCTTCGTCGCCGTGGCGGTGAGCGGATTGGCCGCCTTCGACCGCTACCATTTGGTGCAGCAGTTTAAGCACCGCGAACGGGTGGTGATCATTGATCCTGCCCAAACCTATTACATCAGCCCGCTACTGGAGTTTCAGGAGGCCAAGGAACTCCATGCCCAGCAGGCAGAGCTGGCGACCCTTGCCTTCTTGAACCGAAATCCGCGCGACTTCGATCAGCCTCAACTGCTCGCCCAGACCTTCCTGAAGCCCGCGCACCAAAAGGCCCAGGATATCCGCGTCCGCGAGACCGCCGAGTTTCGCGCCAAGCAACTCCATCAGAAGCCCGAGATCGCCAAGATTGATATCCTGACCACTCGGGAAAACGAGGTGCTGGCCAACGTCAGCGGACAGGTCATCCGCAACGGTATCTTTCAAGAGAAGGCATTCGCGGAGGTGTTCAACTTCAAGCTGAGCCTCCGCCTGATCCGAAACCCCAATCTGGCTGCCAACGGGCGATTCCCGATGGCGGTCGGCGAATTCAAGTATGAAAGCTTCAAGTAGCCTGGTGTTCCTCGCCTTGCTGGCGGTCAACATCGTTGCCGCCGCGCCCGAATCCATTCAGCGGGCCATTCTCGACGACCGTGTTGTTGTGGTCGTTCCCGTGGCGACCAATCGGGTGACGACCATCAGCTTTCCCGGTCCCATCGCCGCCATTGATGGAGCGGGAATCTCGGCCGATCCGAAGCTCTCGGGAGCCTTCCAACTTGCCCACACCAAGGGTTCGGCGTTCCTCTCGATTCGCGCAGCGTCTCGCGGGACCGCGGCGAACCTGAACATCCGGTGGAACCGGCGGACTTACGTCTTCGAGTTGGTCGAAAGCAATGCGCCAGTGCTGGCGCTTAACCTGGAGGAGCGCGCAACACCTGCCTCGGTCCTGCCGACGCCCGCGGTGTCTCCGACCCGTTTGTTGGCGCTGCTGGATAAAGCCAAGGCGTATCCGCTCCTACGGCAGCAACACCCAGAAGCGGTCGCACAGGTGGAGGCGAGAGCTTTTGCCGCCACGCCCGCGGTGACGGACTTCAACGACTACGAGATCCGGATTCAGGAGATCTTTCGCTTCAACGCGGAGGACACCCTCGTATTCCACGTTCGGCTGCGAAACAAGTCGGACAGCGAGATCCGGTACCGCCCAGATTCCTTCGCCGTTCGGGCGGGTGATCGGCTGTACCACCAGTCCATAAGCGATGCGCCCGGGGTACTGCCGCCCAGGGGAGAGACCACGGTCTATTTTGCGGTCACCGGAACTCCCGATGGAGCCAGGGCCGAACTCTCCCTGAAGAATGATTTCTCCGTGCTGGTGACTCGGGCGACACCGGAGCCGCCGCTCTCGCCGGGAAACCCTGAACCGCTGCCGGGTGAAACCGGGGCCAATCAACCGTGACTCCCAATACCTTTCTACAGTTCTGGAAATCCAGATCCGGCCGACTGCTCCTGTTTGGACTGATCTTTGGCGGTGGCCTGCTCGTGTTTGGCGTGATGCGCGAGCGGTCGGGCGGCGACGAACCCGACATGCTGCTTCCAGTGCGGACCAACCGTACGGATCAGGTGGTGCAAACTGTCGAGCGGCCGATGGAGGTTTTCCGAACTCCCTTGCCCAAACCTGAACCGGTGTCAGTTCAGCCCCGAACAAACACTTCTGCGACCACGGTCGGAACACCGGTGAAACCCGATGCGCCGCCGCCGATGGCCCCGATCAGTCTGTTTGCCGACACCGCGGCAGGGTTGCCGGAGCCCAAGGCGATCCCCAGCGTCTATGCTCCCTTCGGTCGGCTGATTGCATGCGAGACCGTCATCACAGTGGACTCTGCCTCGATTCAGACGCCGAT
>DLVS01000294.1 GCA_003445095.1 Verrucomicrobiales bacterium | reverse complement strand
TCTGCCTCGATTCAGACGCCGATTGTCGGCCTGATCACCGAGGACGTTTACCATGCTGGGAAACTGGTCATTCCCGCTGGCACTGAACTCCACGGTACTGCCCAGACCGACCGAAATCGGGAGCGCATCGCCAGCGGCAGTTCCTGGACGCTGGTGTGGCAGACTGGCGAGGAACTGCACCTCAAGGGCATCGTCCTGGATCGCGAGTTCTCCGGCGACCAGGAGGGATGGGGGATAACCGATGGAAGCGCCGGCCTTCGCGGCCGGATCATCAAGTCCGACGACCTCGCGGAGGTCAAACTGTTCGCCGCCACCCTCCTCAGCGGTGCCGCCAGCGCCCTGACGGAGCAGCAGCCGACCATCTTCGGCAATCTCGACAGCCGGTCCCTCAACAATGCTCCGCTCAAAGGTGCCCAGGACGTGCTGGAGATCTATGCGAAGCGGATTCTGGACGCGATTGAGCGCGACGGCTTCTACGTCCGGGTTCCCAGCGGCAAGCAGTTCTACCTCTACGTCCTCCAAACCATTGACCGCTCGGCTGCGGAAATTGGTGGCTCCGAAACCCCGTTCGACCAGACCTCGGCAGCGAACCCGTTCCCCGAGGAGCGCAGCCGTCATCCATCTGATTTGGCAGCCGCACCTCTCTTGCCCGGCCTCGACTCCAAGACATCCCAAAAACCATGAAAATGCTCATCATGCTGATCGTTCCCGTCCCGTTGCTGGTGATCTCATGCGCCTCTCGGTCAACTCATCCGGTCGCGGTGGAGCCGTTGCTTTCGATGGTGGTGTCGCCCGTTGAGTCGGTCCGCCACGTCGAAGTCGTCCGCGCCTACCATCTCGGCCGTTACGTGGATCCCAACCAGCCGGGAGTGATGCACGAGCAACATCCTGTCTATCGGGTCGAAGCGGAATCCCGGTGGAATTTGCTCCCCGGCCAGGACTATTCCGGCACGGGCACCGCGATGAACCCACCCGTGGACCCGGCGCACTCGCCGGCACCGTCCAACGATCAAATCGTGGCCGAGTTGATTCGTCAGAAGGCGGCGACCGAACGGGTAATGTGGGAAGCCACACAACTGGCGCAGTCTTACGACCAACTTCAGAAAGTCATCGGCGATATGACCGCAGTCGCCAAGAACCACACGTTGATGACCGCCCGCTTCGGGCAGACCGAACTGCGGGTCACCCGGATGGAACAGGAGCTGGGGCGCCTCGTCTCGCCCGTACCCACAGCGACGAACGATGCGCCTACGATTCTCATTGATGGTCCCGATCCAGCGAAGCCCTAACGACACTTTGCCAGGATGATCCGTGGACGGCATTTGGTTGCCCCCTCATCCGGCGAACACGGCAGATGCCGTGAAACAACAAGCCAAGAAAGCGTTATGAACAAACCAAAATCCCCCGCGCCAACCGGCGCCGGCGGCGCTGCCGCCCCCACTGATCAGCCTACCTACCGGCAAAACCCGGAGGTGGATGCCAAGATTGACGCCCACATAAAGGAAAACCCTAAGTATTGGGCCTACATCCAGGGAATGCCGCGCGAGCGGCTGGAAAGAACCCTGGTTCTGAACGAGGTTCGGGAACTCGACCGCCAGCACCGGATGCGGGAGGGCGTGTTGAAGTCCATCAACAAGAGTCCCGACCTGAAGCAAGCCTATGAGACCCTGGTGAAGGATCTTCCGGAAGAGCAGCGCGAAGGCGTCATTGCCCAACTGGCACGGCAGACAAAACGCGCGGTGGCTCGTACCCAGGGCCAACAGCAGAATCATACTGCGACGGTTGGCGTCTGACCCGTTTGGCCCGGTCGCGTCTCAATTCCTGCGTGCAGGATTCCAAGGCTGGCTTTTCTGGCATCCTTGGGTAACTTTCGACTCTCAGATTCGGGCGCGACCGGGTTTTCAATTTGCCAATCTAATGGCCTTAAATAACAAGCCGCAGAAATGTGGCGAAATGGAATTGAACTGCCTGCGACTTGCTCACTAAGTGCAACTCTGGTCTGGTTTGGGATGAGTCCCCCATCCGCCAATCCTCCATGGAGCATCCGGATCAAATCCTTCGCCGCTTGACCGACTTCCTGGACCACCTGATCCAGGAGCATGGCGACTACCTGTTCGTAGGTTTCGTCTATCTCGGCTTCGCGGTGATCATTTGGATTCTGGTTCGGCGTCGCCGGACTCCGGTTACTCCTATTTCGGTCGTGATCCTGCCCTTGGGAGCCCCTCCCAAACGAGACCCAGAGCCTGAGCATTCTCCGTTCGACGATCCTCTCCAGCGGTAGTGCTCCGGTCCCCCCTCCGTTTCCTGATGACGGCCACCATTGGCTGTCCGCGCTCCATCATACTCATGGGCCTTGGAGGTACCAATGTACCACGATTCCAACGTCATCGGACAGACTGTGTCCCGTCTTCGTTACGAACGTCATTGGTCGCAGGACGACCTGGTGGCGCGACTCCAGATCATGGGATGTGGGATCACGCGCAGCGTCTTGGCCAACATCGAGACCCGCCGTTCCGTCGCGACGGACAAGCAGATCGTGTTTCTTGCCCAAGTTTTTGGAGTGGACGTCGGGAGGCTGTTTCCACCGTGTCCAGCTCGATCCAATGGCACTCCGGTGGGGGTATGCACCCAGGCAGCAACTCGTCGGCGCAGCGGGTAACCTGCGGCGGGATCTTCCAATTGACGGCCTACCGAATACCTTATGGCGGCTCGACGAAAGGATTCTGATCAGCAGCTTGACCTGTTTGCTTCACTACGCCCCGAACATGTCTCCATTGACCCAATACGGCCGGATGGCCGAGCGACACTGGCGAGAGTTCCTCCCGAAGCTGGTGCGCGACCTGGAAACCAAGGGCCGGTTGCACCAACGGCTTTTGGAGGCCGAGGAGAAGACCAAGGACGAGTTGGCGACGATCCGAACCGGATTAATGACCCAGGGCCTGACCGCGGATCAGGCCCACCGGCAGGCGTGGGAGACAGTCCGGGAGAGATACCTGTTGCTGCCGCCGGAGACTTGAGCGGTGAATCGACGGGCGAGCGTTCCGTTGTCCCCAGGCGAGAGCAGCCGGCCAGGAATCTCAACAGCTATCGCATCACCGAGGCGGACTCGGTTGGGGATGGTGGTCCGAAGCAGAAGTTTCGGCA
>DLVS01000016.1 GCA_003445095.1 Verrucomicrobiales bacterium | reverse complement strand
CTCCCGTCGTTCGGACGCCGCCACTCGAAATCGTCCGGGTGGAGGAGCCGCCGCCTTTTCAGGTGGCTCGTGATTCGACTCCGCTGGCGGAGCCGATTCCTCCAACCAATTCCACGTCACCACCGGTACGCGAGGTCGTTATGGCGGCATCGAGTTCGACCCGATCCACGCCCGCCGCCATGCCTGAGACCGCTGACCCTCGCTCGGCTCCGCGTCGCACTTTCTGGCAGAAGCTTAACCCAGCGACTTGGGGCAACCCGGTCAGTTGGTTTCGGGGGAGCGACAAGTCATCCGGTGACGCTTCGACCAACTCGCCGTCGAGTCGCACGCCGCCACCGATTACTCAACCCACCGTGTTGCCTCCCCGAACAACACCCCTGCCGACAGAGCCGATACCCACTTCAAGCCCGCCGGCCCCTAAACCGGTGGTCGCCCGCTATCGGCGCCCAGAGCCGCTGGTATTGACCCCGGGGGACCGGGCCGCGGCCGAAGCAGTGGCGAATCAACGCACCTCGGACCGACTGGCTTCGTGGCAACGCGCGGTGCAACTGGACCCGTCGTGGGCCGTGGCTTGGCAACAGCTGGGGCGACTAGCCCTGGAGTCGGGCCGCACCGGTTTGGCGCTTCAAGCGGGCGAAGCCGCCGCAACGCTTGAGCCCGACACCGCCGCCGCGCACCAACTGTTTGCCGCGGCCTTAGTGAAGGCGGGGTATCCGGCGGACGCTGCCGAGCAACTCGAACGCGCGGTGGCATTGGCTCCCGGGAGTGCTGCGGCCCACCTCGCGCTCGCGGGACTCTATGCTCGCGAACTCGGTGAGCCGGCCCTGGCGCGTCCGCAATACGAAAAGGTTCTCCAACTTGACCCTCAGCATCCGCAAGCGGGTGCTATCCGACTTTGGCTCGCGAACAATCCTTGAGAGGATCAGCTCTCAGGGCTGCCTCTAGCTCCGCCTATCCCTAATGGCACTGCTTGGAGTGGAGCCTTGAAGGTCCATCGGTACCGGTGTTCCGCCCCTGGGGCGCGCGGGATTTATCCCGCAGGACCGTCGAAACGAGCCACGCTTCCAATAGTCCCAACGCTTCATTCGCGGACCACGTCCCTGCGGACTGAAGGCCGCGCTCCGATTTGCCGTAGAGTGCGACTGGCTCACGCCCGGGGAAATCCCAGCGCTTATTGAGCAATCCGAGAGCTTGATGCAGCCCTGGTCGGCTCTGGCCCGGTGACAAAACAACTTGTTCGAGCCCGCCATGACCGTTAGCTAAAGGCCGCGTTCGCGCCCCCAATGTTGTTCGTCAGTTGGTCGTTTGCCGTTTTTTTGCCGATTGTTTTCGCGCTCCATTACTGGAGCCGCCGGCTCGGCTGGCAAGTCGGCGTTCTGACGCTCGCGAGTTTCGTCTTTTACGGCTGGGCCAATCCACGCCTGATTCCGCTTCTGGCGATCGCCTGCCTGGTCAATAGCATCGCCTCGGTGGAACTCCTGGGGCCGGGCCGTACGCCGCGTCGTCGCCGCCGAGTTCTCCTCTGGGCGCTGGTATTCAACTTGGGTGCGCTCGCCTTTTTCAAATACGCCGCGTTGCTGGGCCACTTACTCCTGCCGGACGCGCTTTGGGCACGGTGGGGCCCGTGGCTGAGCAGCATTCCCCTTCCGGTGGGAATCTCCTTTTTCACGTTTCAAGGGATCAGCTTGGTCGTGGACGCCTGGTACGCCGGTTCCAACGGAATTCCGGGTTTGCCGCCGCCGACTGACCGCCGAGCGGTCGCGGTTCACTTCGGCAAGGTCACGTTCTTTAAGGCCTTCTTTCCCCAACTGATCGCGGGCCCCATCGTCAAAGCCGGCCAATTCTTCTATCAGATCGGTCCGAAGCGACTGGCCGACGTAAATTGGGATGGAGCCATCAAGACGCTGATTCTCGGGTTCTTCCTCAAGATGGTGGTGGCCGATAATCTCAAAGAAGTCACGGCAGCAATTCGCTATCCGGAATTTCTCCAGATTCCGCGTCTCAATTTGATCGCCCTCGTCTACGCCTTTTCCTTCCAGTTGTTAGCCGACTTCGCGGGATACTCCATCATCGCGATCGGATTGGCCCGGCTCTCTGGTTACGAGTTGCCGATCAATTTTAACTTTCCGTATCTGAGCCGGAGCATCACGGAGTTCTGGCGGCGTTGGCACATGACGCTGTCCTCGTGGTTGCGCGAGTATTTGTATATTCCGATGGGTGGGAGCCGGCGCGGCGAATGGATCACCTACCGTAATCTTTTCGTGGTGATGTTCCTCGGCGGACTCTGGCACGGCGCGGCCTGGAGTTACGCCGTCTGGGGAACGGCCCACGGAGTGTTGCTGGCCGGTGAACGATTCTTTTTGCGCCAGCATCGCGCGCCGATCGACGACCGTTGGACCACCGGAGCCGCAATTCGCGCGCTGGCCATTTTCACGGTCGTCACCTTCCTTTGGCTGCTGTTTCAACTGAAGGAGTTCAAACACGCCCTCGAATATCTCCGGTGTATCGGCGTCAACGGCGGCACTCCCCAACCTCAGCCGCTCTTCGTCATCGGACTGTTTTCTTTGCCGGTGATCGGATGGCACCTTTGGGCCGCCATTGCCGAGCGCCGTCGAACTTGGTCAGCTTCGTGCCAAAATGGAATCAGTGTCGTGGCTCATTCCCTGATGTTGTTCCTCATTATCACCAACTCCGGCCCACCGGGAGAGTTCATCTACTTCCAGTTTTGAACGGACCCTCGTGAACTCGGCCCGCCAAACCTTTCGCATCCTCGCCCTGACTGTTGGGCTGTGCGTGGCATGGGCTCTCGTTGCCCGCGTGTTGCCGCGTCCGGAGTTGGCGGAAACCAACTACGAAGCGAATCGACTGCGCATCGAACGCTGGCTGCTCGATCCTCCGGCGTCGCACGTACTCGTCGGCACGTCCATCGGCGGGCGATTGCTTCCAACCTATTTTCAAGGAACCGGATTATCGAACTTTGCCAATCTCGGACTCGACGGGGCGAATCCGGCCACCGGCC
This sequence comes from Verrucomicrobiales bacterium, assembly GCA_003445095.1. Taxonomy (GTDB): domain Bacteria; phylum Verrucomicrobiota; class Verrucomicrobiia; order Limisphaerales; family UBA9464; genus UBA9464. The sequence continues at coordinate 1,258 of DLVS01000016.1, read as the reverse complement.
TTGAGTTGGTGCTGGCTCGATCCACGGCGCCGGAAGTCGTGTTCTTGGAGATTCATCGATTGGCGGCGGACCTTGGAGCCAACGATCAGAAATTGTTGGAGTACGCACGAGGTTTCGGACTAACGGCCACGAAATTGTTCCCGCTCACGCGAGCGGAGTACCGCCCCAGTAGTGTCCTTTATGGCTGGCTCAAGAGCCGGCAGTCCGGTGGAGCTGGCGGCGATCCGCGGCCGGCAGATTCAACCAACCAACCATTCGCGCCAGGAACGCAGGCGCCAGCGTGGGTTGGCCGAATTGAGCCCTTGGTGCGAGCCGTCGAAGCCAAAGGCTCCCGGGTGGTGCTGGTACGCCTTCCGGTCGGTCGCGAAAATCCAGCCAATGCCGATGCCTCCAACTTCGGCGATCAGGCAGCCGCGTGGCTTAAAGTTCCCTTGGCGGACTTGTATCGACTGACGACCAAGGCTGGTGAGCCCATCTCTTATACCGACGGATTGCACTTAACACCGGCCGGCGCGGCGACGGTCGCGAAGTGGTTGGCTCGCGCGGCTCACTCCACCAATTCCGTCGAACGAGGGCCACTTTGAAGGAGGGCGTTGGCCTACGGGCCGGCCCCTGCTGCCCGTAGGCCCACTTATGCCGAACAAAAGTCCGAATTCGGGTTATCGGACAAGTTGGCGGTCTTGTTCGTCGGCCCAATCAATGCCATCGGCTTCCCTTGGGTGGAGGAACACCAGGAAACAAGAACTGAACCCGAACTCCGAAACAGAGTCGGGGAGCGCACGCGTCCCGCGTGCCGATTCGGGCGTCCCGCCCCGCCGAATAGTTATTAGACGGAATGCGCGAGACGATCCGCGAGAAAGAACCCGCTCGCCCAAGCTCGCGGCTGACCCAGATCCGGTCCCTACCGCGAAGGAATGGTGTGCCTCAAGCCGATGGGTTTCGGATTGGTGGGCCCAACAGGATTCGAACCTGTAACCAAGAGATTATGAGTCTCCTGCTCTAACCGTTGAGCTATGGGCCCGACAGAAAGATCCGAAGCAACCTTTGGCCGCCAGGAATCGCGGTTACTAAAGCCATTCGAACCGGTGCCGAACGTAGCGTTTGCTGCCTGACGAACGCAAGGATGGCCTGACGTGATGTTGTTCCCCACTCGCCACGGGCGTGCCCGCGCGCTATCTCAGCGTTGCTCGATGGAACTTCGCGAATTCGCCGAACGCGTTCTGTTCGCCACGACGCTGGAAGAAAAACTGCGCCGACC
>DLVS01000135.1 GCA_003445095.1 Verrucomicrobiales bacterium | reverse complement strand
CGATAATCCGTTCGTTGCCTCTGGCAGTTTCCAAAGTGGGGCTTTTTGTGAATGCGTCCCCTTCCTTCATCCAAGAGGTGATCGCCGCGACGGGATTGGACACGGTTCAACTCCATGGCGAAGAGACACCCGAGTTCTGCCGTGAGTTTCGGGGGCGAGTCAAAGTGTGGAAAGCGTTCCGAGTCCGCGGCGCGGAGACGTTAGCGAAGTTGCCGGCCTACACCGAAGCCACCGACGCTTGGCTGCTTGATGCTTATGTAGCGGGTTCGTCGGGAGGTACCGGGAAGACCTTCGAATGGGCTCATGCGGTGGCCGCGAAAGAATTGGGGCGGCCGATCATCCTGGCCGGGGGACTTACGCCTGAGAATGTCGCCGAAGCAGTTCGACAGGTGCAGCCATTTGCGGTGGATGTTTCGAGTGGGGTCGAGCAATCGCCGGGCCGGAAGGATCCCGCCAAGCTGCGCCGGTTTGTCGCCGCAGCGAAGGGCAGTGGTCCGTAGTCACCCCCATTTCATTCGCTCGCCTGTTCCGTCCAGCTGGTTAAACTCGCTCCGTGCCGACCAACGTTGTGGGTTCCGAGTTGCAGTGCTGCTGTCGCGAGCCGCAGACGGGTTTTTATCGGGACGGCTTTTGCCGCACAGGGCCCGGCGACGTGGGCCTCCACACGGTGTGCGCCCAAATGACGGAGGAGTTCCTGGAGTTTTCTCAAGCGCAAGGCAACGACCTCAGCACTCCGGCTCCGGAATGGGAATTCCCTGGCCTCAAGCCGGGCGATCGCTGGTGTCTCTGCGTGACTCGTTGGCTCCAGGCTTTCGAAGCGGGAGTTGCCCCGCCCGTTGTGTTGGAAGCGACCCACGTCTCGGTGCTCGAATTTGCGGACTTGAGCGACCTCCGGGCTCACGCAGTGAGGAGCTAAGGCGAAACGGGCCGTGAACGAACCGGATTCTACCGCAGTCCCGCCATTGGTTCCGGGGACGCTCTACCTCGTGGCCACGCCGATCGGCAATCTCGAAGACATCACCTTGCGCGCGCTGCGAGTCTTGCGCGGGTGTGACGCGGTGGCGGCGGAAGACACACGCCACACGGGGCGGCTGCTCCAACACTTCGGCATCCAGAAGCCACTGCTGAGTTACTTCCGCTTCAACGAAGCTCGGCGCGGTCAAGAAGTCGTGGAACGGCTGCACGCCGGAGCGATCATCGCGCTCGTGACCGATGCGGGTTCGCCAGGGATCAGCGACCCGGGGGAACGCTTGGTCGCCGCCGCCGTAGCGGCGGGTCTCCGCGTTGAGCCCGTGCCGGGTCCGTGTGCCCTGATCGCGGCGCTGACGGCCAGCGGATTACCGACCGATGAGTTTCATTTTGTCGGCTTCCTTCCCCACAAGTCGGGCCAACGCGCGCGTCGCCTGGCGGAACTGGCGGCGCTTCCAGGCACGCTGGTGCTGTACGAATCGCCGTTTCGAATTGCTCGGCTGGTAAGTGAATTGGCAACGGCCATGCCAGAGCGCGAAGTGGTCTTAGCGCGCGAGCTAACCAAGAGATTTGAAGAGTGGCTGCGAGGCAAACCCGCGGCTCTCGCGGCCCTATGGCAGGCGCGACCACGCAAAGGGGAATTCGTAGTCCTCATCGGTCCGGCGGCTTCCGATTCGAGCTCCGTGGTAACGCCGAACCACTCCGAGTGAAGCCGTTTTTGCCAGAATTGGGCTTCACCAGCCCGCCCCATCACTATGGGCTCTGCGTTGACACCAAGGCCGGTCGTTTTCATCTTCGGCCCGCATGAGCTTCGACATTGGCGATCTGCTGTCGGGTTGGGATTATCAGCCTGGCCAGGTGGTGGCCCGACGGTTCCAAGGCAAGGACGGCCAGGAAAAGGTCCAATTGCGGGTCGACCTGGGAATCCTCCAAATGAATGTCGTTGGACGACCGGACGGGCGCCGGCCGATGGGCCACGAGACCTGGCACGACTTTCAGCTCGATCGCCTCAAGAAGCATGTGGAAGCCAACGGAGACGATGACGACTTTTTCCTCGATGCGGAGGCGTGCGGAAAATTGCAGCAGGAGTCTATCCAGTTTCATCACCGCTACATTTGTTTCTTCCAGTTGGAAGACTTCGCAGCCGTCGAGCGCGACTGCGACCGGAATCTAAAAGTTTTCGAGTTCGTCGCGGAATTTGCGGAGACCGACGAACTCGCTTGGTCGCTCCTGCAGTTCGCGCCCCAGTTGCTCATGATGCGCACTCGCGCCCGCGGGACAGCCGCAGTCAAGCGCCGTCGGTTCACCGAAGCGGTCCGGGTCATTGACGAGGGGCTCGAAGAATTGGAGGCGTTCTACCGGGATAACGAGCGCGAGGATTTGTTGGAGAACAGCGGTGAGATTGGGTCGCTGCGGTTTTGGCTGGAGGAAGTGAAGCAGCGCAAGCCGCTCTCTCAGCTCGAGAAGTTGCAGCGAGCGCTCGACGAAGCCATCTCGGTCGAAGATTATGAACGGGCCGCCAAGGTCCGCGATCAGATGCGCAAACTCCAAGCTTCCGACTCCTGATGTCCCTCCAAGAAACGCTCACGGCCGAGTTAAGGTCGGCCATGATGGCGAAGAACGCCGAACGCACGGGCACGTTGCGGCTAATCAAATCGGCGCTGGGTTACGTCCAGATCGAAAAGAAGGCCGACAACTTGCCGGATGCCGACGTGCTGGTGGTTTTACAGCGCGAAGCCAAAAAACGGCGCGACGCGGCGGAGGAATTTGAGCGAGGCGGCCGCCCGGAATTGGCCGCGAAAGAGCGCGACGAACTCAAGGTGATCGAAGAATTCCTCCCGCGTGCGTTGTCCACTGAAGAACTTGAGGCGCTGGTTCGTAGCGCTATCAGCGAGACCGGTGCAACCAGCAAGAAAGACATGGGCGTGGTGATGAAGGCTGCGCAAGCGAAGGCGGCTGGCCGGGCGGATGGGAAATCGTTGAGCGCGTTGGTTGGGCGACTGCTGCCGTAGCTAGCGGAAGGGGGCGAGAAGCTGGGCCGCCGAGAGGCTGTGGAGTGCGGTGGCAGAGCGTGAGCGGCGACACCGCTTTGCCGCGGCGCGTGGAGAGCAGATTTGGCCGCCAGATTTATCCTGAGCCCGTCCGGCCGGCTGAAAGCGCCGTCGCGCTGCGCTTGCCGTCGCACTCCAAAAGGGCCCAGTTTTTGGTCGCAGAGATTTCCGTGCTCTCGGGAATCGGCTAATGAATTGGCGCCGCCGATGCCACCCGCTTCTCCCCAATCGCCGCCAACGGTGAGTGTGCTGCGGTCCCTAGCCTCGCTGCTGCCATTCTTGCGGCGACGTCCTGGTTGGGTGGCTGCCTCGTTGGGATTGTTGCTCATCAACATCGCGATTGAGTTGTCGTTGCCCCAAATCCTCGGCAACGCCATTACCCGATTAGGTGATGTAGCCAATTCAGAACCGTTCTCGCTGCGTGAGGCGGTGGTTCTCTTTCTGAGTCTGGTCGTCTTGCGGACGCTAATCGGAATGATTCTAGGGCCAGTGCGCAACGCTACGGTCCAGCGAACGTTGGGTGACGTGCGGGCGGCCGTTTATGACGCGTTGCAGCGCCAAACGTTTGGATGGCACGACAACGTCCGCACCGGCGAGCTGATCTCCCGAGCCAGCACCGACATCGGTCGGCTGCAGGAATTCTTCTTCGTGTGCCTGCTCTTCGCGGTGGATGTCGTTGCCGGACTGATCGGCACGGTTTGGCTCGTCTTTGCGGCGAGCGCGTTGTTGGGGTGGATCACCTTGGCCGCGATGGTGCCCACGGTCTTCGCGCTCGGCTTCTTCGCCGTTCGACTGCAACCGCGTTGGCGCAAAGTACACGACCGACACTCTGCGATGAGCACGGTCATCCAGGAAAACATTGCCGGTGTCCGGGTCGTGAAAGCGTTCGCGCGGGAACCGGCAGAATTGGCGAAGTTCCAGGCGAAGAAGGTGGCATTTCTGACCGAGCTGACCAGCGCGGTGAATTACTGGGCGGCTCGCGTACCCTTCGCGCAGTTTATCTTCGGGCTTAGCGTGCCCGTGGTGTTATGGGCCGGTGGCCGTCAGGTGCTCGCCGGGACACTTCCGCTCGGTGACCTCGCGAAGGTCGTCTTTTATCTTCTGGGACTCGGCAACCGAATTGGCGTGATCGGGCAAATCACCACTATTGTGCAGAACGCTGGCGCGAGCGCTCAACGCGTGTACGAGATTCTTCACGCTCCGGTGGAGTTGCGAAATGGCCATCGAACTTGGCCTCGCGGGGCACACCGGGCGGCGTCTATTCGATTCGAAAGCGTCACGTTTCGATATCCGCGGGTGCCGTCCCTGCGCTTGGATAATGACGACCAGGAAACCGCGGCGACGACACCGCTGCCGCCCAAGGCTTCCCGATCTCTTGCCTTGGATGATGTCTCGTTCGAGGTCACTCCGGGCCAGACGGTGGCGTTGGTCGGGCCGACGGCGTCCGGGAAATCTACGGTACTTGCCCTTATTCCCCGTTTTTACGAGCCAACGAGTGGGCGCGTCCTGGTGGACGATTGTGACCTCCGCGAATTTGACCTCGACCAACTGCGCCGCGGCATCGGCATGGTGTTTCAAGAGACGTTTCTCTTCAGTGCTTCAGTCGCCGAGAACTTGGCCTTTGGGCGACCGGATGCTTCGCGCGAGGATATTGTTAAGGTCGCCCAGGCGGCGCGGGCCGATGAGTTCATTCGCGCGTTACCCCGAGGTTACGACACCATCATCGGCGAGCGCGGAATCTCCTTGAGCGGTGGGCAACGGCAGCGGTTGGCGATCGCACGAGCTTTGCTAGGTGATCCGCGGATCATTTTATTGGATGATGCGACGAGCGCCGTAGATCCAAAGACCGAACGGGAAATCCGCGAGGCGACGCTCGAGTTGTGTCGGGGCCGAACGACGTTGGTGGTCGCGCAACGAGCGGCGACGGTCCGCCGAGCCGATCTCATTCTGGTGTTCACCGAAGGGCGTTTGGTGGAACGAGGAACTCACGATCAACTGTTGGCCCGCGGGGGCCTATATTATTCGCTCTTTCGAACTCAACTGATGGAGGAGGCTCACGGTTCGGAGACGATTCACTAGGCCGCATCCATGCAGTAGAAAGGCGGAGAGAACCACGAATGGACACAAAAACACACGAATGGGATCGATCATTTCCTGCAATGAACCGCACCGGCAGGACTCGCCATATTGTGACCAGAACTCGCTCCTCAAAAAGCTCGTTTCGACCACTGCTTATTGGTGTCCATTCGTGTCCATTCGTGGTTGAACTGAGTTGTTTCGGCTGAGCTCGACCCACGATGGCCACGCACGACGACATCGCTTTGGATGAAGAATTCGCGCAAGCCGCTCTGCGCGGTTCGTTAGTGCGTCGGCTGTTCGCTTACACGCGGCCCTACCGCACCCGCTTTTACTTGAACCTCGGACTCACGGTGCTGGCCACGGCCTCAGCCCTGGTCGGTCCAAAGCTGATTCAATACGGTATCGATCACTTCCTTGCACCCGCGCTGAGTGGTCGCGAATCGGCCGCCGCATTGAGTTCCGCGGCCACGGGGCTGGCGATGGTGAGCGCCATCTACCTGGTCAACTTGCTCGTAGGGTGGGGCCTCACGGTGTCTCAAGTCCGGGTGGCGATCGCCATCGGCCAAGGCACCATGAATGACCTGCGGGAGGCTGTCTTTGCGCACATTCAGCGATTGTCCCTGAACTATTTCGATCGCACGCATCAGGGCCGCATTATCGCCCGAGCCGATACCGACATTGATTCTTTGGACCGCGTGTTGACGTGGGGAGCGACCCAGTGGTTGTCGAGTGTGATCACGCTCGTCGGCGTGGTTGTGCTAATGTTTCGCTATGATTGGCGTCTGGCACTAGCGGTGTGTGCGGTCTTGCCGCCCCTCGCTTGGGTCACCCGCTGGTTTCACATCCGCGGACGCGAGGCGTACCGCCGTCTGCGCGGAACGATGTCGCGGTTGACCGCGGCAATGGCGGAAAACATTTCCGGAGTGCGGGTGGTGCAGGCCTTCGGACGCGAGGCCGAGAATTTGAGGCGGTTCGGCGAGTTGCACGACGATTTCACCGAGCGCTGGGTCAATTCCGCCCGGGTGTTCCACACCTACATGCCCATGGTCAATCTGCTCGCCGGCATCGCCACCGCCACGGTCTTGGGTTACGGCGGGTGGCGAGTCCAGCAAGGCGCGCTCACCGTCGGTGAACTGGCGGCCTTCGTATTGTACTTAGGGATGTTCTTTGGGCCGATTCAAACGATGGGTGATCTCTACAATGCCATGCTCTCGGCCGCGGCGAGTGCAGAACGAATCTTCGGTCTGCTCGACACCGAACCGCAGGTGCGAGACCGACCGGCTGCGTTGGAACTGCCAATTCTGGAAGGCGAAGTCACCTTCGAGAACATTAGTTTTCGTTACGACACCACGCCGCCGGATCAATGGGTTTTGCGTGAGGTCTCATTTCACGCCGCGGCCGGGCAGCGAATCGCACTCGTGGGCCACACCGGCTCGGGCAAGACGAGTATCATCAGCCTCCTGGCTCGGTTTTATGAGGCGCAACAGGGGCGGATCCTGCTCGACGGGAAATATCTGATCGTTGAAGCCACGCTCGCCTCGTTACATCGGCAACTCGGGCTGGTGACGCAGGAGAACTTTCTGTTCACCGGAACCGTGATGGAGAATTTGAAATTCGGTCGAGCCGACGCGACGGATGCGGAAGTGATCGCCGCCGCCCAGAAACTCGGGACGCACGCTGTGCTCGAGCGGCTGTCGGACGGATACCAGACCAAGGTCGGCGAACGAGGCGGAAACTTGAGTGCCGGCGAACGCCAGTTGATCACGATCACGCGCGCCATGGTGGCCGAGCCGCGAATCTTAATTTTTGATGAAGCCACCAGCGCGGTGGATCCTCAGACCGAACAAATTATCCAGCACGCGTTGGAAGAGCTTTTCGCTCGGCGGACCAGTTTTGTGATCGCGCATCGGCTGAGCACCGTGCGGCACGCCGACCAGATTCTGGTGCTGGACCACGGTCAAATTGTAGAACGCGGAACTCACGAACAACTGCTCGCCGCTGGAAACGTGTACGCGAGGCTCCATGCGGAGTTTGTGCGGGAGTAACTGGGTGCCGTACAAAACGCCGTTGGTTTTCCGACGCGTTGTCGTTCGGAGGTGTTGGGCTCGGATGGGGAATTGTCTCGCGCTCTGCCGGGCCGCCCACAACCACCGATGCGCCTTGGACTCGGCCAAGCCGTGTTCCCGCGCGAAGCTCCGAACCGGCTGACCCGATCGACGACCGGAGACAGCAATGGTAGTCAGCGATGGGAAACGAAGCTGGAGCCTTAAGACGCCGAATCCCCATGAACCCCATTTCACGCGGCAACTCTGCTCCCCGCCATCGGCACACTTGCTGATAGCTGTCTGGTCCCTCGCCGATTACCTGGGCGCCACCACGCCACGCCTCCAAGAATTTTATGCCACCCTCTAGCTGCCATCTTGGACACCGTTCGTCTCTGTTCCTTGACCCACTGGACGCTCGCCAATAGGTCAGCCACCGTGCTATCGAAAACCCATGAAGGCACTTGAACGAATCACGCTGAACCCGTTGGTGATGTCCGGAAGGCCGTGCATCCGCGGCCTGAGGGTTACGGTGGCCAACGTTCTCCGCCTCCTGGCGGCAGGCCACACGCACCAGCGCATTCTCGCGGCCTACCCCTACTTGGAGGCCGCCGACATTGACGCCTGTCTGCTTTACGCTTCGGTGCGGGTGGAGGATGAAGAACTGGCTCCCGTCCCGACTTGAAGATACTCGTGGACATGAACCTCAGCCCGGAGTGACTGCCGGTTCTGGAGCAAGCTGGATGGCAGGCCAGCCACTGGAGCGACCTCGGCCTGCCCACGGCCCCGGACACGGACCTGCTCGCTTGGGCGCGGCTGCACGGACGCGTGTTGCTGACCCAAGACCTTGACTTCGCGGAAGTCCTTTCCCACACCCAAGCTGGCGGCCCCAGTGTCGTACTGCTCCGTCTCCGGAACGAATTGGACTCGGCGCAGCAAGCGCGCGTCTGCGGGTTGCTCCGAACCGCGACCGACGCCCTGGAGACGGGCGCATTGTTGGTGATTGACGAACGCCGGGCTCGGTTGCGCCGGCTCCCCATTAAGGTGCCGGAATAGCGGAACAGCGGTCGTGCAGGTGCGCTTCATCCTTCAGCATAGAGCGTCTCCGTGTGGTTGAGGATGGCGGCCTTGCGGAAGGGATTGCGACTGCGCTCGACCAGTGGGCGACTCAGCAGGTCCACCGGCCGTCCGAACAGGTCGGCCAATTCCTCTCGTAGCCCCACCCATTCCAATAAACCGGTGCGCGACTCAGCCTCTGGCCGCAACGTGGCCAACAGGTCCACGTCGCTGTCAGGACGGAAATCGGCCCGGAGCACCGAACCGAAGGACTCAAGCTTGGCGACCCCGTGGGCACGGCAGACCCGCGCCATGGCAAGGTTGTCGAAACCGATCTTCACGAGACGGAGGTTGTAAGCGGAACCTGACTGACGCGACAAGGCTGGCTTCCGAAGTCACCAACAGTATCCCGCGATCCGAGTGGGCGAGAAGGGAGGACTTCTATCGCTACCATTCCTGTGTTCTCGCCGCTTGGTTCATGGAACTGCTGCAAACTGCCATGCATTGTCGAAAAGATAGATCTGACCCCATTCCATTTGGGCATGAGAAACATTCTCGTCCACGACTACATAAATACGCCGTCGGCAGATCGTTTCCTCAATTGCCGGGCTCACGACGTGGTACCACGCCTGCCAAATTGATCCGGGAAGGCCAGCCATGCCGCATCGGCCCCTCATCAATGAGAATTGTCAATTATGATATTATTGACTGACCCCTTCACTGTCCTCCCATGGGTCGCAGCCTGGGTTTACGGCGAGCGGAGCCGGTAGAACCGAGCGGGGTAATCCGCCCACTGAGGATCGCTGAAATAGGATGTGCCACCGTTCAGGATGTTGGTGCCCACCGGAGTCCAGACCGGGGTGGCGAGATCCGGGCACGCTTCCACTACCACGACTCTTTCGCTTGCCCAATTGATGTTGAAGCCGAATTGATTCTCCCGCACGCCGAAACTGGGGTCGTCAGACTGCACCCGGGGCAGCCACAGGACTGTCTGGACGTTCACGAAAATCGAGTCCCACCCGGTTGTTCCCGGCAAGTAATAGAGGATCGTTTCCGGGGAATCTCCGAACACATCCCTCCCAAACTCACTGGGCGCGTTCCCCATGAAATAGACTGCCATCAGGCTCGCGGACCCATAGAAAGCCTCATTCCCGATCGCGGTGACGCCATCGGGGATCGTCACACTGGACAGGCTGGAGCCGTAGAATGCATTGGCCCCGATGCGAATGACGCTCTTGGGGATCGTGACGCCGGCCAGATGGCTGCAATATGCGAACGCCCAATCCCCGATGTTGGTAACGCTGTTGCCAATCATGGCATTGGTCAAGCTGGCGCACGCGGCAAACGTACGCTCCTCAATGCTGGTTACCTTATCGGGGATGTTCACGCCCGTCAGGTTCCGGCACCCGGCGAATGCACTGCTGCCGATATTGGCGGTGCTGTTGGGAATGTTGAGGTTGGTCAAACTCACGCAGCCCTCGAATGCCCCTCTCCCAATTGTGGTCACGCTGTTTCCGAGCGTAACGCTTCCCAAGCTGCCACAACCCTGGAACGCAAAGGTGCCGATGCTGGTAACGCCGTCGGGTGCCACGACGCTAGGCAGATTCTTGCAGCCAACGAACGCCCCTTTCCCAATGTTGGTAACGCTGTTGGGGATTGCCACGCTGGCCAGGTTGATGCAGTCACGAAACGCCCAGTCGCCGATCGTGCTGACTCCGTCGGGGATGGTGTAGCCCCCGGTCCTGCCAGGCAGATACTGGATCAGCGTCGCCAGGTTCTTGTCGAACAAGACCCCGTTCAGACTGCCGAAATGGGAATTGAGCGCATCCACCTCAATTGCACCCAGGCCCGTGCAGTGAAAGAATGCCTGTTCGCCAATCGTGGTGACGTTTCTGGGAATTGTCACACCGGTTAGGCCAGAACAGCGGGCGAACGCCCAGGCTCCGATGTCGGTGACGCTGTCAGGGATTGTAATGCTCGCCAGACCGGTGCAGTCCGCAAACGCGTGGGCGCCGAGTGTTTTCACGCTCGTGCCTATCGTGACGCTGGTCAGGCCGGTGCAGGAACCGAAGGCTTCTGCTCCCAAGCTGGTGACGCTGTTGGGAATGGTAACGCTGGTCAGGCCGGAGCAGCCAGAGAACGTCCCTCCCCCGATGGTGGTGACTGGCAGACCGTCAATGGTGCTGGGGATGGTTGCCGGTCCTTCGGTGCAATTGTACCCAGTGATGGTGATCGTGTCGTTATTCGTCGTGTAGTCGAATTGGGCCTGCGCAGCGAGAGGAATGGCCAATAGCAGTAAGTGCAACCGCCGCAGGATCCGCACGGTTGTCCATTGCATGGCTGGAGTCTTCGGGCGGTGGATTCCCGCGGGCCTGCAAGTCGTCTTCATGGGATGTCAAGTTAATGAAAGCTGACTCTTCTTGGAGACCAAAGACCAACCGCTTCTTGGCTAGTCTTCACCTCAGATTGCACCGCCATCCTTTTTCAGATCGGCGCCCCAACGTGGGTCCGGGACCCCCAAGACAGCCACTTGCTTTTAGTCAGTCGTCTCGCAGTACGTACCGTTCCGCCTTCAACCCTCGACGTCGGCGCCTCACGGCGTGCGCAGGCGGTGAAAGCAACAGGGTCAGATCCATACATTCGACATATGGCTTTCGATAGATTCGGCGTTGCTAGCTCCGCCACGCAGACCGATGCGAACGGGGGTGGAACGGATTTCTCTCGGCGCCCCCAAAATGTCGATTGGTTGAAAGACTCGGATCTGAGGATGATGCCGTGCCCAATGACGCCGCGGGCCAGTGCGAGAACCCGCTATTGCCGTGGCTTAGTCGAATCGGGCTACGTAACGGCTCACAACACTCTCAACGGGGAATCACTAGCGTTGACCCGGTGTCCGTCAGGCCACGGACTCAGCCTTTCGTTCCCCGACCTCCTCGCTTCTCTCCAGGGACTTTTCAACTGCCGGACGTCGTTCACTGCGGGCGACCGCGATGAGGTCCGAAAGCCTACCGCGTTGCCGCCCGGTTGAATCGAAATTGGTTGGGGCGAGCCAAGATTCGAAGGCGAGTCGCCGCGTGGGCCACTCGCGATCGAGCATGGAGTACCAGGCCGTGTCGCGGTTGCGACCTTTCGTCACCACCGCTTGGCGGAAAATTCCTTCGAAGGTAAATCCGAATCGTTCCGCCGCGCGACGCGAAGGCGCGTTGAGCGAGTCGCATTTCCATTCGACCCGGCGGTAGCCGAGCTCAAAGGCGTGGCGTAGGAGCAGGTAAATCGACTCCGTGGCCGCGGTCGTTCGTTGCAGCCCGGCCGCGAAGAGAATCATGCCGAGCTCGATAGAGCCGTTGGGGGGATCGATTCGCAGATAGCTGAGGGTTCCCCGGACGGCATCGATGTTTGGTTCCACGATGACGTAGGCCTGGGTCGACGGCTCTGAAGTGCGACGAACCGCCCAGGCGTGGAACTCCGCTGCGGTCGCCGGGGGGGCGTCCGGAAGATAAGTCCACCACGGTGCAGCCGCCGGATGAGCGAGTGTTTGGAACAACGCCGGAGCATCCAAGTCCGGCTCTAACGGCCGGAGGTGGCACCAGCGACCCACTAGGCGTTGCGCGCTCGGTCGGTGGGGAGGCGTCCAGGTTGTCAGCGGCGCGCCGATCGGGAGGCCGTGTTCGTTATGTTGAGCGCTCATGCGGAAATCCGAGGATAAGACACAGTTCTTGGCGGGTCGATTCGCGGGTGGAGAACCTGGGCTGACCGCTCTGGAGAGCGACCTTACCCAGGGGAGCACTTCCTCCATCTTCGCCGAGCAGAGCCCTTTCACTTGCCGAATTCCAGAGCACGGTGGCAAGGTCTCGCCATGGTCAAAGGGTTGGACCACCATTCGCGCAAGCGACCCGCCCGGTCCTCCCCGGGGACGCCAGACCTCAACGCTGTTCCTTTAATCCGGCTCTCCGTCGCCGATCTCCCGTTCTCCTCATCCATGAAAACCTCAGCCCATGACCGCTGCTCTGCTGCTCATCACATTCGCGCGCACGAGCATCGCGGCCGGCGGGGCTTCACTTTGATCGAATTGCTCGTGGTTATCGCGATCATTGCGATTCTCGCAGGCATGCTACTGCCCGCGCTGGGTAAAGCAAAAACCAAGGCCCTCGGGATTCAATGCATGAATCATGGGCATCAACTCATGCTGGCTTGGCGAATCTACGTGGACGACCACCAAGATCGACTCCCGCAGTCCTATGGTCCCAACGAATGGGTTCATGGCTCATTGGACTTCAATCCAAACAATCGCAGCAATTGGGACATCGAGCAGGATCTCGCCAAGGGCTTGCTGTGGTCGTATTGCGGCAAGACTCCCAAGGTGTTCAAATGCCCCGCCGATTTCAGTACCGTGACGGTCAAGGGTGTCAAGATGCCGCGGGTCCGGAGCATGTCGATGAACGGCTGGATTGATTCAACCGATGTTAACTCGTTCGGCAATGGTTTCCGGATCTACAAGAAATTCTCCGACATGGCTGACCCAGGTCCAACCCTCACCTGGGTGTTCATGGACGAACGTGAAGACAGCATCAATGACGGTGAAATGATCGTCGGAATGACCGGATATCCCGACAAACCCGCGCAATGGAAGATCGTGGACTATCCTGCGGGATATCACAATCGGGCGGGAGGATTGTCGTTCGCCGATGGACATTCGGAGATCAAACGATGGCTGGACCCGCGAACGGTTCCGGCTCTCAAGAAAGGCCAAGAGATTCCGTTGAACGTGGCATCGCCCAACAACAAAGATGTTTTTTGGTTGATGGAGCGAACAACCCGATCCTCAAAATAGTCGTCGAGAGTTCAGGGCGGGCGCACCCGGGCACTGCCCCCTCGTGGGATAGCTGCCCTCGGCTGTCGAAGTTCTGCGGGCGCCCCCGCCCGTAGAACGACAGGCGAGGGCGCCTGTCGGACCCAATACCGGCGAGGGCGCCGGAGCCACTACCGCGGATAGTTGATTGACGTTCGCGCGGCCCTCGATAGGTTTTCTCCAAGCAATGAACACGCCGTTCGCCGGATATTTTTCAGATTTCGGGTATTGGTTTACCCGAGCCGGCTGGCGCGTGGTGGCTTGACAGAACCGCACCCCGTAGCGCCGCCGGCCCACGCCGGCGGCTTTTTTGTTCAAAGAGCCCGCCGGTCCCGCGTCGCACTTCCTCCCATGATCATCGTTCTCAAACCAAACCTCTCCACCAAAGACCAGTCCGCCGTGCTTAAAGAAATCAAACGCCTCGGCTACCAGCCTCACGTCATGCGTGGGGTCGCGCGAACCGTGATCGGCGCGATCGGCGACGAACGCACCCATCAGTCGCTCGATGTTCTGCGCGCCTGGCCCCAGGTCGAAAGCGTCACGCCCATTCAAAAGCGCTACAAACTCGTCAGCCGCGAGGCGCACCCGCAGAACTCGACGGTGCGGGCCCGTAACGTGGTGATCGGCGCGCGTCCGTTCATTGTCATGGCCGGCCCCTGTTCCGTGGAAAGCGAACGCCAATTGCTCGACACGGCACACGGGGTGAAGGCGGCCGGGGCCCAGATCCTGCGCGGAGGGGCGTTCAAGCCGCGAACTTCTCCGTATGAATTCCAAGGCTTGGGCGAGAAGGGTCTCAAGCTGCTGGCGAAGGCCCGCAAAGAGACCGGCCTGCCAATCATCACGGAATTGCTGTCGGAGGATCACGCGGAGCTCGTCGCGGAATATGCTGACATTCTCCAGATCGGCGCCCGCAATTCGCAAAACTTTCAACTGCTAATCGCTGCCGCGAAGACTGGAAAGCCGGTGCTCCTGAAGCGGGGCCTTTCGATGAAGATCGAAGAATGGCTCCTCGCCGGCGAATACGTGCTCTCCAACAACAACGCCGGTCTTCTGTTCTGCGAACGCGGCATTCGCACCTTCGAAACCTACACCCGCAACACTCTCGACCTCGCCGCAATTCCGATCATCAAACAAGAATCGCACTGCCCCGTCGTGATCGATCCCAGCCAGGGTGCCGGGCGGGCGGACCTCGTGGCCTCCTTATGCAAGGGCGCGGTAGCGATGGGCGCAGACGCGTTGCTCATCGAAGTCCATCCCAATCCCAAAGCGGCGATGAGCGATAGCGCGCAACAACTCTCGCTTGAGGGGTTCGCCCAGCTCATGAAGGACTTGAAGCCCTTTATCACAGCCGCGGGCCGGGATTGACGGAGTTCCTACCTCGGGTCGGTTGTGCCGGCACCGGACAATTTCAATCGACTCGGTGGCTCCAAGTAGCGAAAGGCGTTGCTCGGATTGTCGTTGTCGTAAGCGTACGCGTCGCGGTGTTGGAGAAAGTACTTCACCATCTCCACCGGAATGGCGAACCCCAGGCCTTCGCCAAAAGTGAGTTTCATGTTGGTGACCCCAACGACGGAGCCGGCGAGGTTGAACAGCGGTCCGCCCGAATTTCCGGGGTTGATCTGCGCTGTAGTCTGCAAGAAGAGATCCCCGTTCACCTGGCGGGACGTCGTGCTAAGAATGCCTTCGGTCACGGTCCGTTCGAGGCCCAACGGGCTGCCGATCGCAAACACGCGGTCGCCTTGCGCCAACATGTCGGAGTTGCCCAGCGCCACCGTCTTGAACTTCGGGGCGTCTTTGTCGTCCACCTTTAGCAGCGCGAGATCGGCGAACTTGTTCATCGCAACGATGCGGACATCTTTGTAGCTACGCCGATCCAGTTGCCCGTCCTTCTGGTGGTACACTTCGATAGAAATCTTCGTTTCACCCTCGATAACGTGAAAATTGGTAATCAGGTAGCCGTCCTCATTGATGAAGAAACCGCTGCCCAATCCGCCCGGAGTGCGCACTTGAACCACGGCCTCACCGAGTTGTCCGACGAGGTCGCTCACGGAGCGTGCCGGTTCTGTGCTGGTAGCGACTGCGAAGAGCCCGCCCGGTGCCGCGGTGGCCGGTTCGGCGGCAGGGGCTGGATTCACTCGCGAAGGAACCGACTCCGGCTCCGGATCCCCTGAGTGCGTCACCTTCACGATTTGATTCCGAGGAATGTTGAGAACGGTGTAGCCCACATCGAGATAAAGGGCGTCTTTCTTCTCGGTGAGGATCTTCCCGGTCACCGCCGCTTGGTCCTTGAGTTGAATAGTATCCCCCCCAGCCAAACCAGGGGCAATCACGCTAGCGATGAGTATCCCACTCCACCACGCCGAAGTCATGTCCGGAGGCTACGGGTGCGGCCCAGGCCCTGCAAGTGATGCCCGCAATTGAGGGTGCGATTCCGTGGTCGCCCCCTTCAGGTCGCTTTAGATGTAACCACACCGAGGCAATCATCGGAATGATTGCGACTAGCGGACTCGGAGAGCCACGTAGGTCGCCATCTTTCTGTGCCGGGCAAATCAGGAATGGAAGGTGCCCAAGGTTTGGGCGAGACGCCCGAATCGGCACGCCGGACCCACGCGCTCCCCCAGTTCAATTTCGGAGTCTGGCTTCAGGCAGGCTGCGCTCGGTTGATGGGCAAACGCACTTTGAACCGGGTCTCGCCCGGGCGAGATTCGAATTCGATTTCACCACCGTGTCGGTCGGCCACAATCCGATTGCTGATAATTAGGCCAAGGCCGGTGCCTGTGCCCACGGGCTTGGTCGTGAAGAAGGGTTCGAA
>DLVS01000383.1 GCA_003445095.1 Verrucomicrobiales bacterium | reverse complement strand
CAGGATAAGTCCAGCGCTCCATTCGGAGAAAACGCCAAAGGCCACTTCCAGCCGACGGCCACTGCGCGGTGCGTATCGAAGCGGCGAGTCTCCCGTCTTCCGTGAGATCAGATCATAGATGGCAACGCATCCTTCATTCCGACCCCGGGCGAGCAGGCGAGCGTCCGGCGAGAATTGGACTGCGTCCACCGGTTGACCGGCCTCAATCCGCTGCCGGACTTCGAGGTCACCACTTTTGAGTGCTCGGTTTATGGTTCGGCGCGAGTGCCGGCGCGGCCTCCCTTGGGGCCGCCGACCATTTTAAAATTCTTTGCACATTAGGCGAATCGAAGTGACACAGGCCGACGATGGTTTCGTCGTCCAAAAAGAAGTATCCCCGCTTGTCACCCGTTAGCGGGCTTGTGAGGGCAGCAAGTTCCTGTTCGCTCGCGATGTCGTAGAGATAGTCGATGTCGTCGCCAGTTCCGGTCACCAAACGCGTGCCGTCGGGCGAGAAAGCCACTGAGAATGCAGTCGAGAGCTGCCCCCTCAGCAAGGCAATCTCTCGACCGCTACCGGCCTCCCATACTCGAGTCGTTCCGTCGTTACTCGTGGTCGCTATGTGTCTGCCGTCTCGGGAAAACGCGGCCCCATCCACTGCCGATTTGTGACCAACCAATTCCATATTCTTTTCACCTGTCGTGACGCTCCAAAGGGTAGTCGAATACTTAATTCCAGTCCCCTGCGAGATGAGCAACTGGCTTGAATCCGGCGAGAAGCAGAGGCAACTGGGTGGGAGGCTGTCGGCGTTGAGTCGGCGCAAGAGTTGGCCAGTAGATACCTGCCAGATAGAAATAATTCCCGTCTCGGTGACGGTGGCCAGCAATTGCCCATCAGGTGAGAATTGAGCTAAGGCGCGTTCCCCCACAGGAAGCGCTTTTTCTTGTCCGGTTTCTGTTTCCGTCAGCGTTACGGTGCCTCCTTCGGACGCTTCGGCCAGCCATCGGGCATCAGGCGACAAAGCTAGTGCAGTTCGATTGGTCTGGATCGGCCAACGGCGGATCTCTCGCAACGTCTGAGAGTCGATGATCCACCTTTCTCGTTCGGAAGCAGCGGCGATGTAGCGGCCGTCGGGTGTTGGAACCAAGCCGGTCACAGAGGGCGGAAAATCCAAGTGATCGGGATCGGCCGCTCGGGGAAATGCGCTCCAAACCTTGACGGAAGCATCCTTGCTCCCCGAAACGACAGTCTGCCCGTCCGGCGCGAACGCCAGCGCCCAAATCTCGTTCTCATGCCCGTGCGAGGTCCCCAGCGCCGACCAAGTTGTGGTGTCCCAAACTATCAAAGTCTGATCATAACTCGAGGTGACCAACCGGCGACCTTCAGGCGAAAAGGCCAGCGCCACGGTCCATTTGTCCCCATGCCCCGTGAGATTCGTGATTGATCGCCCATTGAGCGAATCCCAAATTGAGACCACGCCACCGGTTTGGGCAACGGCCAGAACGTGTCCATCCGGTGAAAAGCCGAACGTGGTTGGGTTGTAATTCCCCGGCACCCATGGGCCGGCAATCGATGCCTGGGGTGCGCGTTTGTGAGCGTCCCACAGCAGTAGGTTCCCCTGCTGGACCAGGAGGAGGATTTGCCGGTCCAAAGTAAAGTCCTGCGCAGCGCCGAACCAGCCTCTGGCCATTCCGGTCGGCAAGTGTTGTCGTTCGAGTTCCGCGCGACTGGCCACGTCCCAGGATTGCAACGTACCCGCCGCGACCGTAAACAGCCGGTGACCGTCGGGCGCAAAGGCCAGCCACTCGACCTGGTTCGTCGAGACAACCAGCGGCGCTGTTTCGCGAAAAGCGCCAACTTTCCAAAGCCTCACCAAATAATTGGTTCCATCATAAGCTCCGAGGGCAAACCACGCTCCGTCGGGTGAGAAATCCGCGGCAGACTGGAAAAAACGGACAGAATTGGTGCGGCCTACCGGCTGGCGCTCGATCATGTCCCAGAGAACCAGGTTGCCGTCCAAGTCGCCGGCAATCAGATGCCGACCGTCCGGGGAGTAACGGATCAGTGAGACGCCATTCGACATGACGTTGAGAGTCAGCAACTCATCACCTTGGCATTGCTTCCAAAGATGACGCCACTCCCAGCCGCGCAGGTCTTTCTTCCCGGGCACCGGCAGGTGCCGATCCAGCAACCGGCGCGCTTTGCCAAGATTGTTCAACTTCAGTGCTTGGGCGGCCAAGTTCATGTCAGCGGCATAAAGGTTGCGCTGGGCGGCTAATTCCCCTGATTCGGCGCGAGCGCGGAGGGTGGCTTCTCGACGAGCTTGGCGCTGAAAAAACAGCACAGCGGCGACCGTGACCAACGCTAGGCCGACGGCTACCGCCGCAATCTTCCGGGCGCGGGCCAGTCGTCGTTCCACAGCTTGCGAGCGCTTTACGGACTTGCCGCTTTGCAGCAACAGCAAATCATCCCGCATCTCACCGGCGCTCCGATAGCGCAGTTTCGGGTCGCTCTGACACGCCTTCAAGATCACCGCGTTAAGTTCCAGCAAGCCCGAGTCTGTGGTTGTGCCCTCACCGATTAGCGTCGGCAGTTGCGGGAAGTCGTGTCGGTCCTTCCCGGTCGCGAGCTCATACAAGACCTTGCCTAACGAATAAATGTCAGCCTGCACTGTGCCCGGGCCTTCGGGTGGAATGAATCCTTCCGTGCCCACGAAAGACTTCGCCTCGCTCGCCTGAGCTACGAGTCCAATGTCGGCCAAGAGCGGTTGGTCGTGGATGAAGATGATGTTCGACGGTTTGATGTCCCGATGGATCAAACCGTGCGCATGCAAATGGCCCAAGGCTTCGGTCAGGGCTAGGGCCAACTTGAGGCAGCGCTCAAACGGCAAGTGCCCGTGGGCGTCGAGTTCCGTGCGCAGAGTTTTGGGAGTGTAGTGCTCAGGGTCAATTTGCTGACCGGTGCCCACGTCATCGGCTAGTTCCATGACGTAGTAGAAGGCGTGCTCGGTCCGACCCACTTGGAGAATGTCCACCAGTCCAGGGTGGGCGCGGGACAGCGGCTCGAACTTGAGGATGCCATTAAACTCGCGTTCGAACGGCCGGGCATTCTGGAACGAGGCACGCTCGACAATCTTCACCGCGCGGTAGGTGCCCATGACGTTCCGAGCCAGCCACACCTGGCCGTACGAGCCACGACCCACACACACGACCAGTTGGTGATCGGGAATAACGATCAGCGGCGCGTCGTCGCGGATGCCTATGCCGGAGTTGCCGCTTGGGGTACCGCCCTCGCGCCGCGTGGCCTCCTCAATGGCCTGTCGCATCGCCGTCTGGGCGTCGTCATCGCGCGTGCTGTCGTTCGGCGGGGTCATCAGTAGAGGGACCAGGGGCGAGGGATTAGAGGCGAGGTGAATTCATTTACGCCGTGTGCAGTGCTCTTGCAGCCAGAAAATGTCCCGGTTGTTGGGCGAGGGGGTCCAACCTTTCCAAAACAGCGAGTTTCCGCCCTTCACAACCGGCGGCATCGTACGCGGATCCACCCAGCGATGCATCTCGGAATGGCCATCCGCAAACGAGAAGCCGCCCGCTCGATGGTGATAGGACGCAGGCCAATCTGTTCCCCACCCCGCCTCGCGTGGACGATCCGGGAATCCTATCATCCCAATGGAACATCCGCCGGTGTTGACGCTGTCTTCGCGCATATCCAAAAAGACCCAGGTCATCGTCGGCCCGGGATCGACCAGATCCGACAAGCGCCGGTACACCCGCCAGCTAGGTGCCTCCCACGAAATGTCACCCGTGGGTCCATTACCCCCAACCCAAAGATTCATCGCCATGCTCCGCACCCGGCTCACGGTCCTGCCTTTGAACCGGCCGAAGGTGGGTCGGACCACCGAATTGTCCGCCGGGCACTTGAAGATTCCGGCCG
Source organism: Verrucomicrobiales bacterium (assembly GCA_003445095.1). Taxonomy (GTDB): domain Bacteria; phylum Verrucomicrobiota; class Verrucomicrobiia; order Limisphaerales; family UBA9464; genus UBA9464. The sequence goes on along the minus strand of DLVS01000383.1, from coordinate 2,909 downwards.
CCCGTTCGCAATACGGCCAGAGCGGGCTCTTCGCGAGATCCACTTCTGGATCCCAGTTGCTGGGGTTGCCGCCGGAAAAATCCAACTGGCCCGTGACCCAGGCCTTTCCAAACTGCGCGTACGGCAGGACCTCGTTGTTGTCGTCCAGGTACATCCTCCAGGCCAAAGCCAATTGGCGATGGTTGCTCATGCATTGGATGCCTTGCGCCTTCTGTTTTGCCTTACCCAGCACGGGCAGGAGCATCGCCGCCAAGACCGGGATGATGGCGATGACGACCAGGAGCTCGACCAATGTAAACGCAGGGGCGAGAGGTGAGGGGCCAGAGGCGAGCGGATAGCCGGACTTCGAATCGTGTTTCGGCGAGTTCATGTTCGCTTCTCCGACGAGTAACACGGAGCAAGCGGGGGCCGTTTTGAAATTATTTTCCGGTGGTCTGGGCAGAGGAAAGGAACTTGCCTACTTCGCCTCACACGCCCGGCCGCACGCCTCAGTGAGGCGGCGAAGGTCGTCGAACGCGAACTAACCCGGCAATTCCACCACCAGACCGGCTGCCTGCGCCAGAGCCGCTTGACGGCCATCGAACGTGACCAAGAGGTCGGCGGCCGATTCCACTGCGTACGCGACGTGCAGCAGGTCCCCCGAGCGGAAGGTGAGCTCAAAACCATGACTCACACTGAGTTCGTACGCCGTGCGGTATACGTCGCGCCAGTCTGGCTCCAGATGCAGGAAATATCCCAGGCGCACGTCGTTCTCGAGGCGGCGAATCAACTGCCGAGCATCCCCGGCCGAAAGGGCAGGCTTGGTTTCCGGATGTTGCGTGTATTGTCTCAGGGCGTGAGTGACTTCGAGCCGATGCCACGGCGACCAGAGCCAGATGGCTTCCTCGTGACCTTCATAAAAGTCCAAGGCGGCCTCGTGAAAATTGTCGTGCGGATACCGTGACGCTACCAGAAAGGACGTATCGGCGTAGATCGTCATTTCAGCGCACCGATTGTAGGAAGGCGGTGAAATTACCCTTGGCCCGACGGCCCGGGAACGCCTCCTTAGCTTCTCGGCGAAGTTCCGCGGCCGTTTTTGCAGGTCGTCGGCCCGATTTTGTGACGACGAGCGAAGGTCTGCCGTGGTCCGTCACGATCAAACTCTCGCCCGGCCGCAGGGATTTCGCCAGCGCGGGAGAATGGAAAAATTCCCTGGTCGTTAGTGTTTTCACTGGGCGTGTAACGTGTCGGTTAGACGCGTGGGCGGCAAGATGAAAGGTGGCGCGCCAAACAAAGATTTCGCCGCGGCGAGAGTGGCGCCATGGCGTGCCTCGTCGAACGAAGGACCGTCGTATTCCACGCTAACCGCTGTCACTTCGCCTTGCGCGCCTGGTCGATGTCGGCGAGCGATGGTGCCGGCCATAGACGGATGGAATCTCCATTAAAGGTCACGAGAGATTGGTCCGCGCGGAACGTGAGCCAATTCACTCCCCGTTTGACGTTGGGATCCCGATTGGCGTGCAAATTGAGGACTTCGAGCGGCACCAACTCTTGAACATCCCAAACGCTCACTTGGCCTTCTGAACCTCCGGCCGCCAGACGCCGGCCGTCGGGTGAGAAGGCCACGGACCAGAACGCCGTGATCGGTCCAGTCAGCACCGCTCGTTGGGTGCCGTTCTGCAGGTCCCAGAGTCTGACGCCAACGTCGGGACCGGTTGACGCCAGGAACTGGCCGTCGGGAGAAAAAGCGAGGTAGGACACATCGTCTATGTGTGCTGGTGGCAGATCGTGGTGTTCGCCAGAGACGAGGTCCAGCCACTGGATGAGCCGATCGCCATAGCCGGCCGCGACACGACGCCCATTCAGCGAGCACGCAACCGATAGAACGGGGCGACCATTGGGCTCGAAGAGCGTTTCCACGCTCCCCGTCGCTAGGTCCAGGCGCCGTAGTGCCCCCACGGAATTCGCGAACAGGACGGCGTGTCCATCGGGCGAAAAGGTCAGGATATTCTGTCCCGCCGTCGATGTGTTTGGTCCCTCGGTCAGTTGCCATTGATGGACGTGCCCTTCTCCAGGGGAGAAGACCTGGAGCGATTCTGCGGTGCCAAAAGCAATCCACCTGCCGCCGGTGGAGACGGCCACGTTGGGCGGGTGCCCCGGAGCGACTGGCCCGCCGGTGGCGAGCCGTTTGCCGCCGGCCACATCGTCGAGCTCCCAATGCCGGTCCGTATGCACGAAGAGTGCGACTGTGGCGTCATCCGCGAGCGCCCCAGCGACTTTCTCGGGAGGCGACCATTCGTCTGGGCGCGTCGGCCCCGTCCCCGGCCAGACGCGTATTGAGCCGTCCCTGCTGGCGGTAATCAGCCAGGAACCGTCCGGGGTATACAGGGCCGCCCAAATCTCGAATTCATGACCGCGCAACGTCACAACCTCGGCCCAGGTGCCGGTATCCCAAAACTGCACCCGCTGATCGGCAGTCACCGTGGCCAACAGTCGGCCATCGGGCGAAAATACCGGGCTTGCGACCCAGGAATAGTTGCTCGCGGGCAGGGTCTGCAAGAGCTTGCGGGAGGCCACGTCCCAGACCGCGATCCCACTTTGCCCGGCCCCTACCACGAGCTTGCCGTCCGGCGAAAACGCGGCGCCGAGGGTGAATGTGGCGTCACGGGATGGCAGGCTCTCGGGTTCCCCGCCGTTCGCCAAGTCAAAGAGACGCATCAAGCCGTCGCCAAGATGACACACCATCCAACGACCGTCGGGAGAGTACGCGAGGGCGTTGAGAAACTCGTTGACCCACTCATGGGGTGGCATGGAATAGAGGCTTGAGACGGCGCCGCTCACCAGGTCGAACACGGTTAGTCCGGTTGGATCACCCAGCACCAGCCGCCGGCTGTCGGGAAGGAAACCCAGCACGCCAACGAATGACGTGT
>DLVS01000248.1 GCA_003445095.1 Verrucomicrobiales bacterium | reverse complement strand
TATGCGTCAGCCTCGCCGCCAATGCTTGCTGTTCGCAATGAAACACACCCCGTCTCCATTGTTGTGCAGTTCGATGTTGTTCGGAGCGACTCTGGCGGCGACCGTCCTAATAGCCGCACTTCTCAAAGTAGTTTGGCAGACGGCCCGCCCGTCGATTGCTATCCCCGATCTGTCACCGCGGGGTCCCGTCGGTAGAAGCAATGGCAACTCGGTTATATCGCTGGCTCTGGCTTATACGAGCTTCCGCTCAACCGATGAGCTGAGGCGGCTAACGTCAGGGCGGGCGGGCCGAGTGACTGGCAATCGAGACGAGGTTTGGCGGCTCCTTGAGGCGGAGGCGCCGACGTTGCGTTTGATTCAGGAGGCCATGGTTCAGCCAGGGTGCGAGCTTCTCACGGCACCCCTCTGGTCTACCAACGGCGTCGAAGATCCCGGTTGGTCGCAACTCGGGCGGTTGGCGGCCCTGGAGATTGAGATTCGGGCTATAGACCAATCTCTATCCAACGCGCTGAGTCAAGGATTGGGTCTAGTCCGATTGGGACATCGCCTCGAAAACGCCGGCGGAACCACTCGACACTACCTGAACGCCCACTCCATGAAACAGGCTGGACTGGCGCTGTTGCGGCGGCTGGCCAGTGATCACCAGGCGGCGCCTGACCAGCTCGTCCAGATCAGCCAAGAGCTAACTCCTTTGAGCGCCAACCTTCACGGCTTGAGCAATGCAATCCGCTGGGACCATCAATTCGGTTGGCTCGATTTGAGCAACAGCGTGGCTTCCGCGGCAGGCGTCGGCGGCGCCACTCTTTATGGACCCCTGTTCGATCCGACTCGGACCCAACAGAAATTGGCGATGCAGTCCGCGAGGGCGTTGGAGAGCCTGGAGCTAACTTATCGCGAAGCCGCCGTGCGCTCACCTGGGGAAACGAACCGCTCCGTCTGGCTGCTCATGCTAAAAGGGAATGCGGCAGGCGAAATTCTAGCGGAAATAGCTGGCGCTAGCAGCGAAAGGTTGTCCCGGCTCAAATGCTCCGAGAATAACTCCGTGGCCATGACTCGAATCATGCTCGCCGTCCGTGCGTTTCAATTAACCAAGGGACGATCGCCGACGGATCTGCGCGAGCTGGTCCCTGAGTATCTGGTAGCAGTCCCCACGGACGACTTCGACGGGCAGCCTCTCCGATATTCATCCAAGGACACTCGGGTGTGGTCAGTGAGTGAAAATCTGCGCGATGACGGAGGCGTACCTCAGGACCAGGCGAAAAACCGCCTCGACGACATCCTTAAGCTGGAGCCTTCCAAAAACTAACTGAGGCCCCGGATCAGCCCGGAGGCGCTCGGGCGCGATTCGCCAAGTGTCTCCGTGCACGGCTTCGCTCGTTCCTCTCGAGCGGGCAACGGCAGACGAGACTAGACGTCGCCAACTACCACGAGTAGCACTGGAGCTCGGTTCCGCATAACGGCACCGCCCGAGTCGCCTTACTATGAACTTGCTTCGTCGTTGCCCAATACGTCTTTCCCTTCTTGTCCCTCTTTTCCTTGTGATCGCTGCCGATCCGATGTGGGCCGACAGTTCCCCTTTCCAAGCCCCCACGGCGCTGCTGGCTCGCACGCCGCTTGTGTCCCTCGCCGAGAAGTCTGAGCCTCGATTCAAGAATCTGGTGACGACCTCTTATTTGACGCCGCGAATCGTTCCGGTGCGAACCCGCGTCGTCACCGGTGACGGAAGCCGGGCCACCAATTTCAGTGCGATCGTGGGGACGAATCAGTATGTCGCGACACCGATATTCAGCGGCACCGACGACAGCGCCGGGTTTCACCTCCTGGTCCTGGAGCGGGCTACCCTTGCCATGGTAACCAACTTCAGCGCCAGCGCGCCCAATGCTGGAACATTCGCGATTTTCAGCACCCTCAATGAAATGCTAGCGCGTCCGGACCTCCTCATCATCTTCTATGAAATGAATCCCGCAGGCGAGGATCCTTTCGATAATCCCCTCGCCGTCACGCTCGCCGGTTTCGGAGCCAATTCTAATGCGCTCTACAATCCGGCGAATAATCAGTTCGCTCCGGCTTATGCCTTCATCGGCAATCCCGGACTTTCTACCAACCGAAGCTTCGAAGTGAGCAGTTATCTGAATCCGGCGGTGACCGGCCAGATTGAAGTAGTCTTGACGCGCGACTTAAACGGGAACTTTTTCCCGGTGAATCCACGGTTTGCCACCGTTCAGATCTCCACCGGACCCGGAAATGACACGGTGCTTATCCACAACAACTCGGCCACCAACGCGCTGACCGCTCCCGCCTTGCTCGATGGCGCGACTGGCGGATTCCAACTCGTCGTCGCGCGCCGCGACATTCTGCATCAGGCCGCCACGAATCCCGCCGCGATCCTAACGAACCAATCTTACTCCACTTCGGCCGCCGACCTCGAAGACAGCATCAACGCGGTGCAGGCGCTGGCCGCGGCACTCCAAGGGTATCAAGCACCCATGGCTTCCGGGCAAGTCGTCGTCGTGCTTTCCTCGATTGGATCTCCGATTCCAACCAGCGCCTCCCAAAGTAGTAGTTATCAGTCGGCCCTCAGCGCCGTAGCAAGCGTGCTTCAGTCGAACTTGGGAGCCGTTGCCGACCTCACTCAATTGCAGTCTGGCGGCTACTATTCTCTCTTGGGCATTCCTTGGCTCCTGACCAATCAGACGACCAAATCGGTAGAAATCCGGTCTTGGACGCCGTCGGGCACTAACGCCACAAATCTAAACGTCGTCCTCCAGGGAAATCCGAAAGGCTGGTTCGATCCGGTGGCGGCAGACACCACGGGAGGTGTCGATTACCGACTCTATGAGATAAGCGTCCGCCCTCCGGTTCCCTGGCCGGTCGCTCCCAACGCCAGCTCAGTTCCGTGCGACGCAGGCGATGAGGCCTGCCTTGCTTATCAATGGGTCAGCACCAACATTGCCGAGAACGTCGCCATCAACAGCATTCGAGACATTTACCTCGACATTGACAGCAGCTTCACCGGATACCGCGAAAATATCGGAAGCTTGGTCTATGATGATTCGCTGAAGCCGTATTTCTCTCGGGAAGTTTACCATGCCGTCACCAATCAGCTTAGTCTGGAGCTTTTCTATATGGGGTTCATCCAGAACCTGCACACCTCGCTGGCGACGCTGATCGCAGACCTGGCCAGCACTCAAGATTCGAGTCTGCAAAGCGCGGTGTCTACCGTCATCGCACAGGTATCGCCGCCGACCGCGACCACGGTGGGCTTCAGCTTGGATGCCGAACTGCGGTTCATCGCCCAATTGGGAGCGGCTTTAGATCCCGAGCCCATCAGCAAGGCGGCTCTCGGCGTCGCCAGTGCTTGCTTTAGCTTTGCCATGCAGAAGAAGACCACCGCCGAGGGAAACAGTGACAACCGGGTAGAAGCCGAAATATCCCAGCTTGCCTCAGCCGTGGGAGGTAATATGAGCACGAATTTGGCAGGACTGGGGGAAATGTTCCGAGATATCGTAACGGACTGGGGCAAAATGTCCGAGGTGGCCGTGCTGACTCAGGGGCCGCCGGCGGCGGGGAACGGATTTGCCTGGCAAGACGGGACTACTGGTCTCGTGCTCGAAAACGTCCTGCCCGCATTTTATCAATTGTTTTACGCCGAGCTGATTCCAACCTTATATCAGGTCGTCTATTTTGAGAACGTGCCGTTTGCCGATCCGAGCTCCTATTTTTACCGATATGACTGCGTGACTTGGCGGACGATCATTTGCGAATGCGAGCAGAACATTTACGCACCGCCGTCGTACGATTACTTTCAACCCTCCGGCAGTTCCGACATTTTTATGATCGCGACTGCAGCCAAGACTTACCCGGCCGCCAGTCTCATGCAGACCGGCTTGCCGGAGAATGCACTCGCCTATCTGCCAGACTTATTCCAAGGAGTTGGACGCTGGAACGGCGTGCTCTCACAAGTTCTTCCGCAAGGCTGGACCGACTATCTGAACAATCAATCGGGCGTCTGTGACAACGTGGTGGCGATCGCCTCGGACTCAGAGGGTGTTCTGGAAATCGCTATCCGGGGCGAGCCAGGTCGGCTGTTCCAGTTGGATCGATCGACGGCGGGATTGGGAGAGTGGGTTCCCTATCTCGACCCTGTTCGCGCCGAAAACAATCTGGTGGTGTTTCGCCTGCCGACGAATGCCCCCGACCTCGCCTTCTTTCACGTCCGAGGCGTAGACTAAATTGATCAATCCGAGTCGGAATGCCTGGTGGAGTTGGCTCCGAGGTGACCTCGTTTCGGTCAGGCATTGCCGCTTTGAGTTGGGCCATCGGCTGAACGTCGTCTTCGCGTTTGGGAATGGAGCGATCCCGAAAAGCCGTGAACCCGCGGTTCACAAGCTCCCGCGGAACGGCGGATTCTGGTCCGATTCGGCGCAACTGAACATTTGGCTTGGTCGCCAGCCACCCGGGCGTGTTGCATTCGCCAATGCGGAAGCGCACAGCCTCTATCCATCGCCAAACCTCCGAAACCGACATTCGGGTCCGGTTAGTGCTGGATGGAACCGGCGAGGCAACCGTCAAGACCGGGATCGGATTCTTCGACCACATGTTGACGGCCTTCGCCAAGCATTCGGTGTGCGACTTGCGACTCGAATGCCGAGGCGACCTCCACATTGACGCTCATCATACCGTAGAAGATTGCGGGATTGCCCTGGGACAAGCGTTTCTGAAGGCCCTGGGCACCAAGAAGGGACTGCGCCGGTATGGCACAGGGTTCGACCCCCGGAATCCCTGGACCGGGGAGGCCTATGTTCCGATGGACGAGTGCCTCGCTCGTTGTGTGATTGATTTCAGTGGCCGCCCCTACTTGATTTGGCGGGGCCTGGACGAGCTGGCCCAGCGGTGTATTTCGGTCGAGGACCAGAACCAAGACATGTCTTCCGCCTTCCGGTTCGGGTTGGCTCGCGAGTTTTTCCAGGGGTTTGTCAACGAAGCCCGCTGCAACCTCCACTTGGAGCTCCTCTACGGCGGAGAACCCCACCATGTAGTTGAGAGTCTATTCAAAGCGTTCGCCAAGGCGGTGGATATCGCTTGCCAGCGCGATCCGCGAATCACCGGACGAGTTCCCAGCTCCAAAGGAAAACTGTAATCGCTTTATTTCAAGCCAGTTGAGACAAATGCCTTGCCTCACTGCGCCACTCCCTCAGGCTGAGTGACGCCGCGTCCTATGAAACCGACGCGGGATGAATAACCGAGGTTCCCCAGCGTCCATGCCGGTGTCGTTGAAACGAGATTATCCCGAGTCCACCGACGATGTGTTGGTGGATTGGGCACAGAAAGGCGACACCGAGGCATTCGAACAACTGGTTTTTCGTCATCGCGACAAGATTTACGCGCGTGCCCTCATGATGATGCGCAACGAGGAAGAGGCGGTCGATCTTTCGCAGGAGGCTTGGGTCAAGGCATGGCAACGATTGCATCAGTTTCAGGGCGATTCGTCGTTTGCTACTTGGATGACCAGAATCGTCATCAACCTGTGCCTGGACCAGATTCGGCGCCAAAAGAAAACCCGAGCCGAATCGATTGAGCAACTGGAAGCCGAAGGCGGAGGGGTCGAACGACAGATGCCGGTTGAACACACCAATCCCACGGAAGGTCTGGAAAAGGGGGAACTACGGAAACGAATTGACGAAGCTATGGGCAAACTTTCTGAGGCACACCGGACGGTCTTGGTCCTGCATGAGTTTGAAGGCATGCAGTACAAGGAAATCGCCGACCGGATTGGTATTTCGATTGGAACGGTGATGTCACGACTGTTTTATGCCCGCCGGCGCCTCGCCAGCTTACTCCACGGCCTCCGCCGGGAACGCACCCAGTAGCCCAGCCAAAACACTTTTATTACGATGAAGACTGAGACTTGTTTAGAGATTCAAGCCAGCGTGGATGGCGAATTGGACGCTAAGCGCGAAGCCGAGTTGGAGGCGTTGTGCCGCCAGGACCCAGAGGCGGGTGCACTGCGCGAAGCGCTGCGCAACCTTCACTCGGCAGTCCGAGAGAACGAACCAGAGTATCGCGTCGCCGACTCTCGAGAGTTTTACTGGGGACAAATACAGAGACGGATCACGCAAGCGGAGCGTGCCGAAAAGTCCATGCCAGCGCCGAAGTTGTCCCCGTTTTCTTCCATGTTCCGTTGGCTTGCTCCCGTGGCCGGACTGGCTGCGGTCACCCTCGTTTTCACGCTGCGGGACCGAGTTCCGTCAGACGGTACCATCATTGCCTCCGCTGGGCCGGTCCCGGGTGACCAGAGCGCGGTTATCTACCGATCAGATGCCGATGGCGTCACAGTCCATTGGATCAATTGATGACCGGGGTCCTGGATTGAATGCCCATGAATTCTGAAGTGCCTATGGGAAGACGTCTCCGGGTCAATAACCGCTGGTTAGCGTGGCTAATGGCGACTGTGTTCCTTCCACTTGTCATCGGGGCAGGCGAACCCGGTTTCCAAGCTCTGTTGGTTTGGGGAACCAATAACGATAAACCCGAAGGGGCCAAGCTTACAGAGCTGGATCCAAAGGCCAGAGAGAAGCTTCGGCAGTTCAAGTGGAAAAACTATTGGGTGGTCAATGAAGTGGTCACCGGAATTGGTACCGCCAAGCCTACCCAGGTTAAGTTGAGCGACAAATGTGCCATTGATCTGAAGGACCTCGGCAACGGTCTGGCCGAAATCCGGCTGTTCGAGCTCAAAAAGGGCGTGGAGCCGAAACTCGTGAAGCCGGTTCAGCACCCTCTGGCTGCACTTAAGAAGGGCGAATACTGTATTCTTGCGGGTGACGATAAAGCCGTTTGGGACGACGCCTGGTTCGTGATCGTCACCGCCGCTAAGTAACCACAACCGATTTGGTTCCTCAGAATCGGCGGCCCCCATAGATTGGGGAGCCGCCGTTCGCTTTTGAGGACTTTGCTGTTGTAGCCGGGGTATTCCCCGATACCCTCTCCACCACAAGTTTAGTTACCCTTAGCAGCTCCATTTTTAATCATGGAAGACAGCACATCCGGATCGAACTACGACTCATCCAAACTCGGTAAACTCGAAGGCCTAGAGGCGGTCCGGAAAAAGCCCGGTATGTACATCGGCGGCACCGATGAACGGGCGTTGCATCACTGCGTTTCAGAGGTCTTGGACAACTCCGTAGACGAACATCTCGCCGGCCATTGCAATCTAATCGAAGTGACCATCCACGTGGATGGTTCGATTTCGATTCGCGACAACGGCCGCGGTATCCCAGTGGACATCCATCCTCAGTACAACATTCCGGGAGTGGAGATGGTCCTGACAACGCTTCATTCGGGCGGCAAGTACGGGCAGGGCGGATATAAGTTTTCGGGCGGTACGCACGGCGTTGGCGCCAAGTGCGTGAACGCGGTTTCCGAATGGTTCGAGGTCGAGGTGAGCCGCGAGGGCAAAATTCACCATATGGAGTTCGAACGTGGAAAAACGATCAAAAAGCTGGAAGTCATTGGAAAAGCAAAGGGCACAGGGACGCTGATCACGTTCAAACCGGACCCGGAGATTTTTCGCGAAACCACTGAATTCAAGTCCGACCGAATCTCCCAGCGCCTCCGCGAACTGGCCTTCCTGAATTCCGGGCTAGAGATCGTGTTTTCGGACGAGCGGGTTCCGGAATCGAAGCCGGAACGGTTTTACTACAAGGACGGCGTGGAGGAGTTCGTCAAACAGCTCAACAAGAGTAAAGCGGTCCTCCATCCCAAGCCGATCTCAATCCGCAAGGAAACGAAAGTTGAACACGACGATAAAGAGGTCGAGATCCACAGCGAAATCGTCCTCCAGTATAACGATAGCTATACTGACCAAGTTCTTTGTTACACTAATACCATCCATAACCCCGACGGCGGGACTCATCTCAGTGGGTTCCGCAATGCGATTACCCGCTCGATCAACCAGTATGCCAAGCAGAACAATCTGCTGAAGGAGAAAGACCCGCAGATCACGGGCGACGACGTGCGTGAAGGATTGGCGGCGGTTGTCTCAGTCAAACACAGCGATCCCAAGTTTGAGTCACAAACGAAAGTTAAACTTCTCTCGCCCGAAGTTGAAGGAATGGTGGGTTCGGCGAGTTACGAGGGGTTGATGAATTATTTCGACGATAACCCAGGCATCGCGAAAAAAATTGTCGAGAAGGGTCTCAACGCGGCGCGCGCTCGTGAAGCCGCCCGTAAGGCTCGCGAAGCGGTTCGCAAGACCGCGTTGTCTGGCGGCGGCTTGCCCGGGAAACTCGCCGATTGTTCGGATCGCGATCCCGTCAATACGGAACTCTATATCGTCGAGGGTGATTCCGCCGGTGGCTCGGCCAAGCAAGGTCGGGATCGGAAGTTTCAGGCGATCCTTCCGATTCGGGGCAAGCTCATCAATGTCGAGAAGGCGCGGCTCGACAAAGTTCTGCAGAACAATGAAATCCGAACCATGATCACGGCCATTGGCACCGGGATCGGTGAGGGCGAGGGTGAGGGCGCCTTCAACCTCGACCGACTTCGCTATCACAAAGTCATCATCATGACCGACGCTGATGTGGACGGCTCTCACATTCGGACATTACTACTGACTTTCTTCTACCGGCAGATGACGCGGCTTATCCGCGAGGGTTATGTCTATATTGCCCAGCCGCCCTTATATTCAGTGACGCGCAAAAAGCGCACGGAGTATGTCGATGATGATGCCCAATTGAACCGGATTCTCTTGCAGATCGGCACTGAGGAGGTGCGCTTGAAGAATTTGTCGGATGGCAAAGAGGTGCCGGCCAAGCAGCTGGAAGAAATTCTCGGGTTGCTGGAAACGCTCGACAAACACGCGACGTACATCCGGCGCCAAGGTGGAGATTTTTCCGACTATGTGGATCAGCGGAGTCACGATGGCCAACTGCCGCAGCATCTGGTCAAGGTCCGCGAAGGCAACGACGAGACGATTCATTATTTTCTGAACACCGAGGATCTGGACGGTTTCAAGGCGAAAAACCCTGACCTGTTCGGGGACGCGGAAGCGAAAGAGAAACTGGAGAAAGCCAAGGGCCAGACACGCCGCGCGGCCCACGCCGATCTGCACTTGGAGTCGAAGGCCATTGGCGACCTGCTGGGCAAACTGGCGAACAAGGGCTTCGCCGTGGAACACTATTCCGCGCAAGACCAGCCGCTGTTCGAGCTCATTGAAGGCGAAGGGGAGAAAGCGTCGGTAACGCCGCTTTTCTCGATAACAGAAATTCTCTCAGGCGTTAAAGCGGTCGGGAAAAAAGGGATCCAAATCTACCGGTTCAAGGGACTGGGCGAGATGGACGCCAAGGAATTGTTTGACACCACGATGGATCCTAAGCGGCGAAAACTGTTGCGCATCGATCTCACGGATGCCGTGGAGGCTGAA
>DLVS01000149.1 GCA_003445095.1 Verrucomicrobiales bacterium | reverse complement strand
AACCAAACCAACTCTTGCTTCGCCTGCTTGCCCCAGAATTTCTCAGGCCGCTCAACGGATTCTTTCCAGAGACGCTTATACTGAGCGAGGCTCTTGATTTGCGCCTGAGCGGAGAACTCTGGGGCGGGTTTGAAAACGCGGGATTCCTGGAGGAGCGACTCGATATTGTTCGTCGGCTTGGCAGTGGCAGTGGAGCTCATGAGATGGCGGAGCAATTCGGCGAGTGTGGAAAGGTGAGGCACTCGCCGTCAATGAGCCTGCGCGACATAGACGTAATGGGGAATGGCCATTTTCGAAGGGCGATCTCGTTATGGCTTGGTCATCGTGACCCGGTGCCCTGGATGGGCGACCTTCGGCCACGGTCTGGCGTTAGGGTTCCAACTAGGGACCCCATTCCCCGGCACACCCCTTGCAGCGCTCCCGGCTCTGGGTTCAAGCTTACCCGACATGAGTCGTTCGTCTCGGTCGTCCAAAGCGTCCTCTGTAGTCTCGCGATCCGGACGCTTTTCCGGAGGACCCGCGCCTGACGTGGCCGCGTTCTCAGAATCCGTGTCGTTCGACCGACGCTTGTGGAGTCAGGACATCCGCGGATCGCAAGCCCACGCGGCGATGTTGCGAAAAATCGGCGTGCTCTCCGCCGCCGAACTCAAATCCATTCACGACGGGCTCGATCAAATCGCCGAAGAGATCCGCTCCGGAACATTCCAGTGGCGGGCTGAGTTGGAAGACGTCCACATGAACATCGAGGCGGAACTCACCAGACGTGTTCCGGCCGGGGCGAAGCTGCACACCGCCCGGTCCCGCAACGACCAGATTGCGCTCGATTTGCGTCTGTGGCTGCGCGACGAGATCGAGGCCCTTGCCGGAGAATTGACGCGGCTGCAGCGGGCCCTGGTCGGACTCGCTACTCGCCACGCCGACGTGATCATTCCCGGCTACACCCATTTGCAACGAGGCCAGCCGGTGCATTTCGCGCATCATTGCCTCGCTTACGTCGAGATGTTGGCCAGGGATCTCGGGCGATTCCGCGACGCTCAGGCGCGAGCCAATGTTTGTCCGCTCGGGTCGGGCGCGCTCGCCGGCAGTACGCTGCCGCTCGATCGGGAATTCGTGGCCCGCGCGCTCGAATTCGTAGATTCGAAAGGGCGCGCCCGAGTCACCCAAAACTCGATGGACGCCGTGAGCGACAGGGACTTCCTCGTCGAGTTCGTCGCCGCCGCCGCGCTGACTGCCGTGCACTTGAGCCGTCTCGCGGAGGACGTGATCTTGTGGGCGACTCGCGAGTTCAATTATATCAAGATCGACGATGCTTACACCACCGGTTCGTCCTTGATGCCGCAGAAAAAGAATCCGGATGTGGCCGAACTAACGCGCGGAAAGTCGGGCCGGGTCATCGGAAACTTAGTGGCGTTGTTAGCCCTCCTAAAGGGCCTGCCGATGACCTACAATCGTGATCTTCAAGAAGACAAGGAACGTGTGTTTGACACGGCGGATACGGTGCGTGCGTGCTTGCGGCTGATGGCGGCGATGCTGGACCACTCCACGGTTCAAGCGGAAGTGTGCGCCGCGGCAGCGCGGGATCCGCAATTGCTCGCCACGGATTTGGCCGACTACTTGGTGAAGAAAGGAGTCCCTTTCCGTCAAGCCCATCATTGGGTGGGCGCGGTGGTGGCGCGAGCGGATCAGGAACGCAAGCCACTGAATGCCCTCACCTTGGCCGAGTTTCAGGCGGCTTCCGATCAGTTCGGTCCTGATGTTTTATCCGTGTTCGAGCTCGAACACGCGCTGGCCGAGCGGAACATCGTGGGCGCTCCCGGACACCGCGAGGTACAGCGCCAGTTACGATCCTGGGCGAAACGGTTGGGATGAGTCGAGACGGTGATCCGAAAAGCGTGAGTTGTTGAGTTTGCCGTCATTTCCACGTCAACCAGGCCATCACGGGAAAATGGTCACTGGGCCACTGGTTGTTTTGGGCAAAGGTAATTACCTCAGCGGCGCGGACCTGGAGGGCGCCGCGGGCAAGAATCCAGTCAATGCGCTTGCTCTCTTCTCGCTTCGTTCCGAAATCGTTAAAAGAATTCACGGCTTCGTTGCGACGCGTTTCGGCGAGGAACCACGTGTCCTGTAGCCCCTCCGTGGTCACGAGCTGATCGTACACCGGATTTTCTCTGGCGACCGCATTAAAGTCACCGACTAGGAGCAGCGGCAGCTTGGCCTCGGTCTTGGAGTGAATCCGCTCTAGGATGAGGGCAGCGGCTTTTTCCCGGGCGGTTTGAATTTGATGATCGAGATGCGTATTCCAAAAGTAAAACTCGCGACCTACGCGTTTATCTCGAAAGCGAACCCACGTGACCATCCGACGGTTCGTGTTGCCCCAGGTGCTTGAGGCGATGACTTCAGGTGTGTCGCTCAACCAGAAGTGATCGTATTCGAGTGGCTCAAGGCGTTCAGGTCGGTAGAACACGGCCATGAATTCACCACGACTTCCGCCATCGCGGCCCAAGCCAATCCATTGGTAATCCGGCAGGCCAGCCGCAAGACCGGTCAATTGCGGATAAAGTCCTTCCTGGGTGCCCATGACATCGGGCGCGTATTGGCGCACCAGTGCCTGCATAATTGGCCGCCGGGTGGGCCAATCATTCGGCGGACGATCGCTGGCGTAACGGAGGTTGTACGTCATCACCGCCAGTTCATTGGGTGAGCTGGTGCCCCCGGGCGGGGCTTGGGCCGAAACCAGAGAGGTGGCGAGCGGGGCCGTTGCGAGCGCACCAAGAAATCGACGACGGGAGGTCATGGGCAAGGCTCGGTTCTCCAATGGGACGCTTCAAGAGAAGAGTGCCGGCCGATCACAAGTGGGGCCAGGGATGCCGCGAAAGACGCGTTTGATGAGCTTGTCGGTGAAGGCTGACTCCGCCTGCTCCGAAAGGGCTTAGGGAGCGCAGTCCTTCCGAATCCTCATCGCGCAACCTCAAGGTCATTGACCGGTATTCTAAACCCGGCCGCAAAAGCTATTCGGAAAGGTGGGGCGCTTGAGGGCCGGAATACGGCAGGACTCGCGTTCGATTGTTGAGCCGGAATCCATCGGGTCGTCGCGAAGAGCGGGCGGAACTTGGTTCCGCCTCGTACGCTCGGTAAAATTTCAGATCGGCCAGGTTCGTTGGAACGATGTAGGTCGATGGGTTCGCCCCCTCAACGGGAAGCCACGGTCCCGCTAGAGAATCCGACTCATATAGGACTCCAGAATAGGTGATCGTGACGGTGATTTTGTCGGCCGCAACACGGATTGATGCGGTGGGCGCTACCGGGCTCGCCGGCTTGAACTGAAGGAAGGCCAGACTGACATTCGAGTTCCAGGTAATCGAAAACGAGCCAGAGCTATAATCGAAATTTCCTTCCTGAAAGTACCAATCCGGTTGCACCTTGAATTGCCAGAGGGTCCACGTATGCGGTAATTGCCAGAATGGATTCCCGCTGTCGGGATCGGTTTCGGGAGTAAAGTTTAGGTACACCTGAAGGTGGTCCATGTGGAGGTCGTTGTTGAAGGTAAGCCGATTCCAAGGAGTAGTACCGGGATTGGCATCATCGTGTAATCCCGCGAGCGTCCAATAAAACTCCGCCGTATCGCTGAGGTATGTGCGCCCGGCAAAGACCAGCTCACCCGGCACGGGGCCAGCAGTGATCAGCCCCGCGACCGTATTGGTGGCTTTGGCAGTGCCGATGGTACCCCAGCCCGAAATGATCGAGTTTTCCTTCGCATCGACTTCCGCCGCCTGTCCGCCACCGAGTAACAATTTTGCACCGTCGGTCAGGAGGGTGATAGGACTTTGAACTACGCCAGCCTTGCCGATGATAGCGAGGGTAGCGTCAGAATCGACTGCCACGGCCGTGGCTTCAGTGGAGCCGCTGATGAGCAAGCGTCCCCCGCTGACGCGAATGCCTCCGCCCTTGATGTTATTGCTCCCCGTTAGCCATACGTCCCCATCGCCGAACTTCGCGAGCGTGGAACCGACCTGGATGGTGCTTGAGATCACGTTCGTCGGCCCGCTGGCGCCAATGTAGGCGTTGGCGGCACCGAAATTCAGGGCGCTGACTTCAATTGTTCCGGAGTTTAACAACAC
>DLVS01000380.1 GCA_003445095.1 Verrucomicrobiales bacterium | reverse complement strand
GAGGGACGCGCCAACTGATGAAGTGGTGCGGGCGGGTGCGGTGATGGCACGCGGCTTGCAGGCTTGGTCAACGGGCTAGCGCCCGTCAACAACTCGCACCAAGTGCAGAACTGCGTTACGGCACGAGCGTAAGCCGCGCGCGTGTTGAGGTTGCGAATGTTCGCAGTAAAGAACTCGACAAAACGTCGCGCCGCCGTCGGGCCAGCGTTGATGATCAAGGCCGGCAAGGAAACAGCCAGTGGTGTGGGAGTTGGTCCACGGTGTGCAACGAGATTTCGATTCACTGAAAGTCCTCCCAACAAAATCGAAGCGACCAAGGGGTCCGAAGGAAACGATGTTCGCACCCAAGCGCTAACTGCACGAAATCGTTGTCGCCTGCCGCCATCCATCGACGGTCATAAAGGACCTTATGCCTCAGAAAGGGGGCACTGTGCAAGGGGTTGATCTTATGCGACCACACGGCCGGTGCCTCCATAGGTTGTTCGCCGTTGAGAGCGCCGAGGACCACTGCGCTTGCAGACAAAGTCCGCCGCCGATTGGATGGCGACGACTTGCCGTGGCACGGGTTCGCCTGCAGATGTCACTGTTGTGGGCCCGTGGCGTTCGCCAAACTCTCTTGATTCCGGCAGGTCCTCAGCCGGACCGGGCTCAATGGTTTTCGGAAAGGCGAATCGTCGTCGCCGAACGGCTTGCTTCCGTGATGATCCAGCAGCCGATACTGTGTACACTTGAGAAATGTACTACGTCGCTATGGGACCGATGCATGGCAAGGTGATCGTCCACCTGCCGTCCAAGGCCGTGGGCATCGCCCGCTCGCGAATCCGGTCTGGTTTCGGCAACGACCGGGCGTGGGAGTACTCGCTTCTCCTCGGCAGTGGTGAGCGAACTCCTTTCTTTCCGGAACGACAGTTCGGGAAGGCGACAAGTGAGCAAGCTATCGCGTACCTTCATCAGCGCACTTTGGCCAAGGCGAGTGTGCGGCAGCGATCCAAGCCGCATAGCAACTCGCGACTTTGCCAAAATCCTGACTCGCTGTCGGGCCGCGGAGCCAAGAGTCCTCGCGGAACAGGATGGTCTTCGCCGAGTGGTCCTCCAGGGCGATGATCCAGAATGTGATCCTTGGGCCTGATGGCCGAGGAACCGAATCGCAATTCTGGTCATCCTATGGGTGCCAGTGCCTCGATCCTTAGGTTCGCTTCTCCGCAAAAGCCCGGTCGATTTTGTTCAATAGGGCGATGCCGCGCCGAGCATTTCCCTGGGCAGCCATGGATCGGAACCGGATTTCTGCGTCGTGCTGGGCAAGCGCCACGTTGGCCCATTCTTCAACCAACTTGTTGACGCTAATGCCCTGTTGCTCGGCGAGGCGTCGCAGACGTTCGTGCTTCGCGTCAGGCATTCGGATTGTCATTGTTGCCATAAGTAGTCCTCCATCGCTTTAAAAACTCAGGCGGTGTTTCGATGTTTAATTGTCCAAACTTCAATTCACCTCGTTGAAAATCGCGGGCGTTATTGGTGACGATACTGGCTGCGCCCCCAGCCACTCCCAGCTCAATCAAGTGATTGTCGCCTTCGTCGGGAAGGTTCGGCCGCCAGAGAAACGTCACCGAAACCCAATCACAAACCGAGAAAAACGCTTCCAGCAATTCTTCACGTTCGGACTCGGACAAAGGCGAACGGTTCATCACCGGACGCCGCGCGACATCGACGTATTCGTGGAACAGTTTGTCACCCATGAGCGGACGACACCGACCTTCAAGGCACAGACGCAGCACCGCCCGGTTGCTTCCGGCGGCGCTCAAGAGCGCTGAAACCATGACATTGGTGTCCACGACAATCCTTTCCACTTTTTGGATGATAGCACGGATGCTGTCACTCGGTCAATGGCGCTCACCTCAGCCCGAACGTCCGTTCTGGTGGAGGCCGCTCAGTAGTCCGCGGGAAGCAACACCGTGGTGAAAGAACGGTCGGCTTCGGTGATAATCCAGAATTTAACGCCACTCTCGGTTTCATAGGCTGAGAGAATCCTTGTTCCGTCCACTAACGCCCGGTCATTGGCCGCCCGATCCGACCGACAGAGATCGCCCCAATCTCGGTGTTGATGCCGGTGAAGCGCGTGAACAATGTCCGCGTGGGAGACCTGAGCCAGCGCGTTCCGCGTCGCGACGATTCGCCCGAGGGGAATGCTCCGCGAGACATTCTGTATTCGCTGTCCAGTGCCCATCGCGGCCAGGCAGTCGGGCCTACTATGTTGGGCTTGATGCTTCTGTGGCTCGGGTGCGGGCACGGCCATAACCTCCGACTCCCCTTTTACTCCACATTGCTGGATTTGCGCAAACGCTCCGGCCACTTCGCCTAACCTCGTTTGAAGTCGTGCGCCGAGTTACCGGCTAGGATTGTCCCCGCGGTGTCAATCCGATGGGGTAGAGATGTAGAAGGCAATTTATTAGGAGTCGCCTTACGGTCTCTCCTCAGTATCCATTTTTCTTGAGCCATTGGGTCACCGCCTGGATCACGATGTCTTGCTGCGAATACGGAGCTCTGCGCTGAAGTTTCCTCTCGAAGGCGACACGCAGGAGTGTGTCGGCGAGGTCGCCTTGAACGCGAACCGAGAGCGGAACCAGCCCCCGCGGCTTGATAGCCTGAACTTCCCCAGCCTCCTTGGAAGGCTCGATTGGATTTGGCATGACCGCTGCCCTCACCTCCGTTTTGATCGGTACTGGCGCGACTTCTCGCAGTCGTTCCGGGGCTGGTCGGGGACTCCCCTCTTTGATGATTGCCAAGGCTTCGGGTGGCAACTCAGCCGTTTGCAACGCTTGGCTCAATGATCTCCGCTGGTTCATATCGCAACAATTCCTCCAACAAGTCTTCGATCTCCCGGGCGGCGGTTGTCCCCTCTTGCCCCATTCGCCATACGACGGTGCCTTGGCCGGCGGCGTCGGCGTACGCCTGCAATAGTCGCAGCCCACTCGCGACCGGAATGCCGAGCGAACGACCGGTTTCAAGCAACTCGCGGCTAAGCCGGTAGCGCGTCTGGAGCTTGTTGGGAATGAGCACGGCAATGGGCGGCCCCTTGCGGATTGTTTGGGCTTGTCGGACGACCCGGATCGCGTCGTTCGCTGCCCGGAGGTCCAGAGCCGAAGGCCCGCAGGGCAGAAATGCAATGTCCGCCACAAACAGCGCAGCCCGGGTCACCTCCGAGAGCCCGGCGGGGCCGTCGATCACCACGTAGCTAAATTCCTCCCGTAGCGCTGGAATCTGCTCCAACATTTCGTCCGGGGTATGCAGCCGGACTGGGCTCACCTCCGGTTCAACGTCAAGAAGCCACGTGGATGAGGAGCTCTGCACATCCGCATCCACGAGTACCACCGACTCTCCCCTCTCCTTGAGCTTGACGGCAAGGTGAACCGCCAAGGTCGATTTACCCACCCCTCCTTTCGGATTCGTAAATGCCACTACTTTTCCCATGCTTACTGGCTATCACGCGAGCCTGTGATTTCGCAAGTGGGCATCTTTGCTGACATGCATGTTTTCTAGTGGGTTGACCTGCTTTCTTGCCGGAGGTCTGGCACGCGTCCCGTTCGACATGCATTGAAGGTTTCCACCGGGTGAGAAGGCGCACTTGCAAGCATGCTGGCACGCATGCAGGTCTGCCGACGGGCAAGCTCGGAAGCGCTGACAGAGGAGGAAATGAGACAGCCAACTACCGGGAATTCAGACAGCCCTGATTTTTGGGGAAACAGCGTGTTTGCTGGAATGAAGGGTCACTTGCCTGGAGGCGAACTTTCCCGAATGCCCGCTCACCCCTTTGCCCCCTCGCAACCTTGCTGGTTTGTGTGCCCGCAGCCCACCTAACTTGCAAGCATGCTTGCATGCTAACAACCAAGCTTTCCGGCCAGCAACTACCGGGAAACGAAACCGCCCACTACCGGGAACTGAGACAGAGTGCTACCGGGAATTGAAACATGGATGTACCGGGAAACGAGACCGGAAATACCGGGATTCGAGACAGCTACTCACCGGGAAATGAAACAGCATTTACCGGGAAAGGGGACATAAGTCGGGCGGTTAAGTGCGTGATCCATTTCAGGATTCAAAAAGCTAACTCTTAACTATTGTATTTAATCTATAAATGATCAACAACAAGTACCATGATGAATGTTTCTTTTTGAAGGAAAGAGAGATGGAGGACAAAGAACAATCGCGACTGCACGAGGGCAAAGATGAAATGAACCTAGCGGAATTCCCGCTCTGCGCCATTTCCGACCGGCTCAATCCCAATCAAGAAAGCCTCGTTTTTGAAGACCGCGTCTGGGACAAAAGTCGGGGTGCGACCATTACCCGGCAACTGCTCATCACCGGAGCCAAAGAGTATGGGCTGCCGACTGCGCATGATGACGAGGTGCTGCTGGGGTTGATCCAGTTGTCAAAGCTCCAGGGTTTTGCGAGCCGCCGGGTGCCGTTTACTCGGTATCAATTGATTCGCCTGCTCGGTTGGCGAGATGAAACCAAGAGTTACGAAAGGATTGAGAAGTCCCTGAACCGCTGGATTGGTGTTACTCTTTACTACCAAAACGCCTGGAGAGATCGTGAGCATCAGAGTTGGGTCGATGAAAAATTCCATCTCCTAGATAACGTGACTCTGCTCGACCGAGAGAAAATCGCGCTTCACCGGGAGGCCCAAACGGAACTTCCGATCACCAGCTTTACGTGGAACGAGGTTGTTTTTCGAAGCTTCCAGGTCGGCAATCTAAAAAGTCTCGATTTCGATTTTTTCAAACAGCTCGAAGGCGCAGTGGCTAAGCGGCTTTACCGCTTTTTGGACAAACGCTTTTTCCACCGGCCACGGTGGGAGTTCAACCTGCAAGAATTGTGTTGGGAACATGTGGGGCTGGCACGCTCCTATGACTCGTCAAACTTGAAACGGAAACTGCGGCCAGCGATCTCCGAGCTCGAAGGAAAGCGGTTCCTCGTCGAAGTTCCCGATTCGGAGCGATTCCGTAGACTTGCCACGGGCGAATGGTGCGTGGTCTTTGAGCGGGCCAGAAAAGAATCCTCCAAACCCGAAAAACTCAATTCACCCAATGAACTGCTCGGGCAGGCTTTGGTTGATCGCGGTGTTAGGCCATCGGCCGCGGCGGATATTGTTAGACGCTTCCCGGCGGAGCGGATCCAACACCAGATCGAGGTTTTCGATTGGTTGATGAGTCAAAAGGATGCCCGGGTTCAGCGCAATCCGGCGGGATTTCTCGTCAGCGCAATCCGCGGCGAATACGCCGCACCGACCGAATTCAAAACGAGGCAGGAGCGGGCCGATGCAACAGAACGCGCCCTGGAAGCGAAGAGAAAGCGGGAAGAACGGCAGGCCAAAGAGCAGCTTCGCGCCGATCGGAAGCTTCAGGCTCGCCGCGAGGCTGCCGAAAACTTTTGGAACTCGTTCTCGAACGAGGAACGTCACCAGTTGCAGGAAGAAGCTCTGCGGCAGGCCGGGGCTTTTGAGAAAACGTTGCTGGAGCATCCAGGCCCCGTGGGCGTCGCCACCCGGCAAAAACTGCTCGAAGAATTCGCCCTGCGAAGTTTGGAGGCCGCCGGATAGGTTACGCACGCCTGGGAAACATGGCGGCGGCAGTCGGAGACCAAGCCAGTTCGCCCGAGTACTGAAGGGGTTTTGGTGGATTCTGATGGGGTAGTCAGCCAGGGGCTACCCGGCGCCCGACGAACTGTGGTAGTAGTGTGGGGATGACTCCTGATCTCCAACAACCATGTCTGGCTCGGCAGTCCTGGTTTACTGAATTCCTGGCGGCGCATGGGTTCCAGCGCACTTCGGACTCTTCGTTTTCCAACGGACGGGCGACACTCCAGATCGAAGGCTCAGTGTTGCTCGGCGTCCCGGCGCCAGGTGGGAAGGGTTGGCGCTCGAACCTAGCTGAGGCGAACCCGGAGACCGCCCGGACACTTCTGAGCCAGCTCTTGGCATCCTCCTATTTCCGGTCCCAGGCCAAGAATGAGGAGCAAGCGCTCGCACAGCGGAAGCTTCATGTCGCCCTTACCGGCATCGCGGAGGCTATCCGCGAAGGGGCCGAAACTCACAGCGGTGCCGAGTTGAGGAAGTTCCTGTGGTCGCTTTTCAATGGCCACCATGAAGTGAATCTGTGGCGGTTTCGTTCGAACTTGGACAGCCGCCGAAGCGCATGGGTAGTCGAGGTCTTTGCTGCGGCGATGAACGGAACGCTGCGCGATGACGATCTCCGCCTAACGCTTTCGGAGTCTGGAGAAGCCGTTCTGTGACTTTTGCCAGTGTCCATCCTCGAGCTTGGTTCCTACCAAACGCGCTCCGAGCCCGCGCTCGATGGAACCTCGCGGTTCAACTCGGCGATGTTTTCGGTGCTGGCGGTTCGGAAAAACCGTTAAAAGCCGGACTGCTCAGTTTGGAAGCGAGCAAGGAGCCCAAGAGCAGACGCTATGGGGTGGCAGTCCGGGCTGCATCGTTTGTACCATTTGCACAACGAACCGTATTAAGGTACGATGTGAAAATGAAAGAATCACCACACCGTGACCCTAAGATCCGCCGGCGAGGTGTTGCCGACGCCTACGTTGATGGTCGGATGGCCTTAGGTCACGCCGCCTTTTCTCTGCACGATTTCATGAAGGAATCAGGTTTGTCGGCGATTGCAGCAAAACGGCAGTTGGCGAGGCTCGATGGCAAAGTGGTCAGGGTTTCGCCTCGGCAGGCATTTTTTCTAATCGTTAGTCCAGAGCTGCGCGCCATGGGAGCTCCCCCGGCCGCCGCGTGGCTTCATGATTATTTTAACTGGCTTGGCCGCCCGTACTATCTGGCACTTCAATCTGCCGCCGGCTCGTTTGGTTCCAATCCCCAGGCATTGCAAGTAACCCAAGTGATGACCGACCGTCCTTGTCGGCCAATTAAGGTAGGCCGGATTCAGGTCAGATTCTTCGTCAAAAGAAGGATCGGGCAAACTCAGTTGCAGCAACTTCCCCAAGCCGCAGCCCCACTTTGGATCAGCACGCCGGAAGCAACGGTATTCGATCTAATCCGCTATTCATCTCGGCTCGGCGGGATCGAACGCGTCGCCGAAACCATCACGCCCCTCTTGCCGCAGTTGCGCCCCAGCGAACTTAAACGAGTGCTGGAATCCGAGAATGAATCCGCCTGTGCGCAGCGGCTGGGTTTTGTGGTTGAAGCCAGTGGTGCAAAAACACTGGCTAAAACCATTTACGATTGGCTGCCGGAGAAACTCCTGCCGGTTCCCCTGTCTCCACTCAAGGGGCCGAGAGCAAACGTTCCGGTCGTTCAACGCTGGCAGGTCCTCAACAATTCCGGTGAACTGAAATGACGATACCCATCACGCGCCAAGACATTCTGGCTCATCAAGCAATCGTGCCGTGGGCCGCGCAGTATCAAGTTGAGCAAGACCTTTTGCTGTGCCGGACGATGGTTGCGCTCTTTGGCGACGCGTTCCTACGCACCCAAATCGCCATGCGTGGCGGCACACTTCTGCACAAAGTCTATCGGGCGCCAGCCTCCCACTACAGCGAGGACATCGACTTGGTAGTCGTGGGAACTCGGCCAGAAGATCACGTCCGCCGCGCGATCCGCCGCGTGCTCTCTGATGTGTTAGGCACGCGCAAGGCATCAGTATGGGACACGCTCAAATTGGCCGTGCGAAATACCGTTAAACCGTCGCGGGTGTTGAGAATGACTT
>DLVS01000246.1 GCA_003445095.1 Verrucomicrobiales bacterium | reverse complement strand
ACTCAGATGTGAATCAGCCATGAGCAAAACAGAAACCTCTACCGCCCCACCGCGAATGGTGCGCCCGCCCGCGGAGGTGATCTATGCCGAGGAACTCGCCGCGCTGACCACGGCAGACAACAACCCACGTCCGCGGGGTTGGAGGCTGTCGCCACGCGCCGTGCGGCAGTTCATTGTGGGCGCGGACTCTGCGATCACGCATACGTGGCAGGGGGTGAAAAAGAAAACGGCAATCACGCAGAAATTCTACGGAGACGACGCATTGGTCGAGCGTTGCATTGTGACGTTGCTGGGGAATCGCGGCCTGCTGCTGGTTGGAGAACCCGGCACGGCCAAGTCCATGCTCTCCGAGTTGTTGTCGGCCGCCATTTCCGGCAATTCACTGCTTACCATCCAGGGAACGGCGGGCACGACCGATGACCAGATCAAGTATTCGTGGAACTACGCGCTCCTGCTCGCCGAAGGGCCGACGCCGCGCGCGTTGGTTGCTTCGCCGCTTTACAGCGGGATGAAATTTGGCGCGCTGGTGCGCTTTGAGGAGATCACGCGCTGCCAGCCGGAGATCCAGGACACGCTCGTCAGCTTGCTTTCCGACAAGTGCATTCAAGTGCCAGAACTTCCGGGAGCGGATGCAGTGCGGTTCGCTGAGAAAGGATTCAATATCATCGCGACCGCGAATCTGCGTGATCGCGGCGTGCATGAGATGTCCAGCGCGCTCAAACGCCGCTTCAACTTTGAAACGGTCGCCCCTCTTGCCGATAAGGCGATGGAACTTCGACTCGTGAAGGAGCAGACCGAGTCACTGCTTCACGAATCTGCCGTGAAAGTCGATTGTCCGACGGACGTCCTGGAGCTGCTGGTTGCCACGTTCAACGACTTGCGTCATGGCCGAACGGACGAAGGGACAGTCGTAGAGAAACCCTCGACCGTGATGTCCACGGCTGAAGCGGTCGCCGTGAGTCACTCCGCAGCGCTGGACGCGGCGTATTTCGGGAATGGACGGCTGGAGAGCGGACACGTCGCGCGGCAACTTCTCGGTACCGTGCTCAAAGACAACCCCGACGACTTGAAGAAACTGAAGCACTACTTTGAGGTGGTGGTAAAGGCTCGCGGGAAGGCCAACAAGAATTGGCAGCAATTTTACGAAGCCAAGAAATGGCTGCACGGATGAAATGCGGTCCGGAGCCGAAAATGCAACGGGTGAGATCGCCGCGTCAGAAGCGTGTGACGATGCTTCGCTACTGAAGGAACTGCTTAGCACGCTGATCACGGATCGGCTCGTCTTTTTCCCCATTCGACATCACAGTCCGGCCTGTGCTCGGTATCTTGAAGCGGTCATTCGCCGCCGGACACCACAAGCCATTCTCATCGAAGGCCCGGCCAGTTTCACGTCGCTGATTCCGCTGGTCCTGCATCCAAAAACCAAGGCGCCGTTCGCGATCTACACCAGCTTCGTGGAGAAAGAACCCGAAACTGAAAACTCCGCGACCAGAACTGCCGCCTTGCTTGGTCCACCGCGACACGCGGCTTACTATCCGTTTTGCGACTACTCCCCGGAACTCGTTGCCTTGCGGGTTGGAACGGAGATCGGCGCTTCGCTCCGTTTCGTGGACCTGGATTATCCCGATCAAATCCGCGCCGTGAATGAAGTCGTCCAGGAGCCCGATGCGACGCGCGTCGATTCGCTGCTCGCGGAACGGCATTTCAGGCGCAGTCGATATCTTCAAGCGCTGGCTCGTCGGGCGGGCTGCCGCGACCACAACGATCTTTGGGATCATCTGTTCGAGACTCGACTCAAGAAAGACTGCCGGGACGATTCAGTAATCGAGAAATTCATCAGTGACGTTGCCGCCTGGTGTCATTTCGCGCGAGCTGACGCGTCTCCGGAAGAACTCGAAGCAGACGGTACAATCGCCCGCGAGTCTGCCATGGCGGCAGCGGTTCAAGACGAAGTGGCCAAAGGAACCGAGCGAATCCTCGTTGTCACCGGAGGACTTCACACGGTGGTCTTGCCCAAGTTGGTCGCCGCCGACAGGTCCACGGCGAAAACCACGCCAAACCGGGCCAAGGGGAACCGGTTGGATTGCCTCATCCGGTACAGTTTCGAGCAACTAGACGCCCTCAATGGATACGCTGCGGGCATGCCGTCTCCGTTCTATTATGATCAACTCTGGCGCGCCGCGGGACAGGATGATTCAGGCACGGCATTCGCCGATCTTGCGGCAAAGATCCTCGTGGAGCTGGGCCAGCTCACGCGGCGAAAGAAACTCGCAGTCGCTCTTTCACCAGCCGACGAAATCGCCGCGCTTGAGCAGTCAAGACGCCTCGCCCTGATGCGAGGTCATCCGGGCCCAACGCGGGAAGACTTGCTGGATGGGATCCGCAGTTGCTTCGTAAAGGGCTCGATGGACGCCGAAGGCGAAATCGTGCTCGGCCTGGCTCGTCACACTTTGGGTGGATCAGTGATTGGCGAAGTGCCGCCAGAAGCGGGCGTGCCGCCCTTGGTCGAAGATTTTCGCGCGACCGCGCAAAAACTGCGGTTGAACATCAAGGATTCCGTCAGGCGCAAAAGCTCCCTCGATCTGTATCGCAAAACCTCGCACCGGCAGAGCAGCCGGTTCTTTCACAGCCTGACCTTTCTCGAAGTTCCGTTCGCTGTGATGGCCGCAGGACCGGACTTTGTGAAGGGCGCAAGTTTAGAGCGACTGTTCGAACACTGGAGTTACCAATGGACGCCTCAAACCGAAAGCCACTTGGTCGAAGTCAGCGTCTATGGCGCTAACGTCGAAGAAGCTGCCGCCAATCGCCTGATCCAAGCCATTGTCGAATTGGAGAGCGCCGGTCGCGGGCGCTGCGCCGCTGAAGCCGTGGCGATGCTGGTCCACGCGTGCCGGATGGGACTGCACCGATACACCGGAAGATTGCTGACGCTGATTGGCGCCCAGGTGAATGATGATCCTTCGCTGACCTCGCTGTCCCATGCGTTGGATCAACTGGTCTTGCTTTGGGAGTCACGCGAACCGCTCGAAGCGCATCGGCTGATTGAAGTTCCGTTGCTGATCCGCCAAGCCTACGAACGTGCCTGCTATTTGTTGCACAACCTTGCCGACACGCCAGCCGAGGCGGCGAACGAGATGCTGCAATCGCTGATCGCCATTCGTGACCTGCTTCGTTCCAGCGCGGCGGGAGATCAGACACTCGACGCCGCCCTGTTCTACGAGCCGCTGATGAAAGTGTTTCTGCTGCCGAAGTGCCCGGCGCTGCTGGCTGGTGGCGTGACCGGTCTGCTGCACGGAGACGGACGACTGCCGGAGACCGAACTGTTCAAACTCCTGGCAGGGTCATTGAATGCCGCCTCCGCCCAGGCTGGCGATCAGACGGCATTTTTGATCGGTCTCTTGCGTACCTGCCGTGAACTCGCGTGGCGACAACCTGCGCTCGTTGAAGCCGTCGAAAGATTGCTCGCGGCGTGGAGCGAAGAAGAATTCATCCAGAGAATTCCGCATCTCCGAATGGCCTTTGCGGACTTAACACCCCGCGAAGCCGATCAAGTCGCCGCCGTCGTGGCCGGCCTGCATGGAGGCGAGAAGATTGGAACTCTGTACCGGCCAGAAGTCAGCGAGGCTGAAGCGCTCGCCGCGGTTCGCGTGAACGCGCTGGTGAAGAAGGCGCTCGACGAAGACGGTTTGGGGTCATGGATTGAACCAGTCGCACCCACATCGTTGAAACAGGAGGCGGGCGTATGAGCACTCGCCCGCGGTGGCGGCTCGTTCTCGGCCGCTTCGCCGAGAAGCAATTGCCCACTCCGCTCTCGGGGCGTGAGGGGCGAATGGAAGCCGCTTTGGACTTTCTCTATTCGCGCGAATACCAGGGCCGCGGCGTGCGCGACCGCCAGCAGGCAGGTTCGCTCGACCCGTCCCAGATCAACGTACCGACGTGGCTTGGCGAGGTGCGCGATCTGTTTCCCCGCGAGGTCGTCGAAGTGATTGAGAAACACGCGCTCGACCGTTATGGCCTGACCGAACTGGTTACGGACAAGGAGACCCTGGAGAAGCTCGAACCGAACATGGAGTTGCTCAAGACGCTGCTCACGTTCCGCGGGCATTTGCAGGGCGAGGTGCTTCAGACAGCTCGGCGGATCATCCGGCAAGTGGTCGAGGAAATTAAGCGCAAGCTGGAAGCCGAAGTGCGACGCGCGTTGTCGGGTCGCTTGAATCGCTTTCACCACAGCCCGCAAAAGGCCGCGCAGAATTTTGACTGGCGCGGCACGATCCGGCGCAACCTCAAGTATTACGATTCGAAGCGCGGCCAAATCGTCCTGCAAGACCCGCGTTTCTTCGCGCGCAACACGCGGCTGCTTCCGTGGCAAGTCATCCTCTGCGTGGACCAAAGCGGCAGCATGGCCGACTCAGTCATTCACAGCGCGGTGATGGCGGGCATTCTCGCCGGGTTGCCGCTCGTGCGCGTGAAGTTGGTGGTCTTCGACACGAACATCGTGGACTTGAGCGAACACGTCGATGATCCGGTGGAAGTGCTGATGAGCGTGCAACTCGGCGGTGGCACGAACATCGGTCAGGCGCTCAACTATTGTGAAACCCTGATCGAGAACCCGCATCGCACCGTGTTGGCGCTCGTGAGCGATTTCTGCGAAGGCGCAGCTCCCGGCGCGATGCTGGGAACGTGTCGTCGCTTGCGGGAAGCGGGAGTCAAATTGCTTGGCCTGGCATCACTCGATCAAGCCGCCAATCCGATTTACGATCATTCCATGGCGGAAAAGCTGGCCGAGACCGGAATGGAAATCGCCGCGCTCACACCGAAACATTTCGCCGAATGGCTGGCGAAGATCATCAAGTCCAAATGAGCTCGCTTGAAGCCAGACTGCGTCGGATGGCGGCATCGCTGGATGCGGTCGCGCTTGAGGCGCTAGCCAGCCGAGGATTGCTTCGCCGGGCACAGAAGGATCTCGAACGTGGAGTGGAGATTCGCGTTGCCAGCGAAACCGACGCCAAGCTGCATCTCGTGGTCGGCGAGTTTGAGGTGACGTTGCCGGAACCAGGACCGGCGACTGCATCCTGTTCCTGCCCGGCGGTGGGAGTTTGCCAGCATATTCTCACGGCGGTGCTGTTCCTCCAACGCGAAGGCTCGCCAAACACCCAGGAACAATTGCCTGGCGTCAGCGTCGCGGAGGCGTCGGCTTCGCCCGACGAGGAGTTAATGGCCATCACTCCTGAGCAACTGGAACTTTGGGCGGGCAAAGCATCTTTCAAAGCGGGGCAAAAACTCGCGAGTCAAGTAACGCCGGAAATCGTTCGTGAGCGCGCTATCCGGCTTCGCTTCCCGGCGATAAACTCCGAGGTTCATTTCATTCCGGGCGGAGGACTCGATGGGATGATCATCTCAGGCGGGAAAGGCGACGGTCGCTCTCTTGCCGTGGCCGCCGTGATCGGATTCCAGCGCGCCTCTGGGAAGGAATGGGCTATCCCAACGGAGATCGCGGCGCTCGAGACTTCCGAAGGAGCGCCGCGGACGCGGGCAGAAGTGCTGGACTCGTGTCAAACGTTGCTGGAAGAAACGCTCTGCAATGGATTGTCGCGGATTTTGTCAACGAATCAGCAACGCTGGGCCACGCTTGCCGTTTCCGCGCTCGGTGTGAACCTGCCGCGCCTCGCCCTGGCGTTGCGGGGAATTGGGGACGAAGCGGCGCTGGTAGTAGCGCGGGACGCACGCAGCGATCTCGCGCGAATGTTGATGCGCATGGCGCAAACGCACGCGCTGTGTGCCGCACTGCAAATCGGCGGAGAAAATCCGCGAGCGGATTTGGTTGGCTGGCATCGGACGCGTTACCATGAAATTGGTCATCTCGACCTGGTTGGGGCGGCCGCATGGCCATGGCGAACGGCATCAGGCTATGAGGGGCTGACGGTTTTGTTTTGGGATGGTATTGGGAAATGTTGGAATTCGTGGACCGAATCGCGCCCCCGCCATCAACTGGCCGATTTCAAACCCGTAGGGCGCTATTCACAGCCCGGACCTTGGGAAGGGGCGGAGTCACCGCGTCAACTCTCGCGCAGCAACTTCCGGCTTATGAACGCGCGGAGGAATCCCGGCTACCGTCTCTCCGCTTCGACGAAGAGCCGCGTGCTGGTCACCGGCCGGGCGAATCTTCAGGAGCGCGGCTTGGTCGGAATCAAGGATTGGACGCAACTCCTGGAGCGCGTGAACACGCAGACGACGATCGGACTCAAGGAGACCAATCCGCTGGATTCTATTGTTGCGCTCCAGCCAGCGACTTGGGGCGCGCGCGGGTTCGATTCTGTGACGCAAGTGTTCTCGTGGGTCTTGGGTGACGCACAGCAACGTCCCTTGCTTTTGGAAAGCCACTTTGAGGAATACACCGAGCCAGCGATCAACCTGCTCGAAGAAGAATCGGCGGAATCGTTGCGCGGCGCTCTGCTCATCGGCCGCATTCAACAAACGCCGCGCGGGCTTTCACTTCATCCGTATTCCATTCACCGGCAGGACGGCGAGATCGTTCACCTCTGTCTGGACAGTGCGAAACCGGTTGCCGCCAGCGCTACGGCTCTTCAAGCGGAAGATGAGAATGAGTTCGAGAGCGAGGAGGACACCGAGGCCATCGCTGCCTCCCCCCCCCCCCCCCCCCCCCCCCCCCCCCCCCCCCCCCACCCCCCCCCACCCCCCCCCCCACACCCACCCCCCCCGCACCCCCGCCAACCACCCCCACCCCCACCCCTCACCCCCCCCCCCACCCCCCCCGCCCCGCCCCCCTCCCCCCCCCCGC
>DLVS01000615.1 GCA_003445095.1 Verrucomicrobiales bacterium | reverse complement strand
ATCGGTTGGCAGATCGTAGAGTTGAATCGGCGCGTCCACAGTTTTCAGTCGGATCGCCTTCCAACGTTGGTCGATCAACACGGCTTGGCTGAAGCCCGACTCGTGAAACTCCCAGTACAAGTAATCATGCTGACGTTGGTTGCGGGGACGCCCGGTTAACGTCGGCACCAGGCTGATCGAATCGAGTCCTGCGGGTGGTTGAGTTCCCGCCAAATCAGCCGCAGTCGCCATCAAGTCTCCGAAGTACGCGACTTGGTTCACTACCCGCCCGGCCCGCACCGTTCCGGGCCACCAGGCGATCAGTGGCACCCGGATCCCGCCGTCGGTGAGGTCACGTTTGTAGCCTCGAACGCTTCCCGACGGATGGAACAACTCGTCGGGGTCATGATTGCTTTCCCGATGCGGACCGTTGTCCGAGGTGAACAACACCAGCGTGTTGCGATCGAGGTGCCGGCGACGGAGTTCGTCGAGGAGACGGCCGACTTGGGCGTCCAGACGGGTGATCATGGCGGCATGGCCCTTGTTGGGATCGGACCATGGTCGATTCGCGTAGGGTCCCAAGTCAGGAACTTCGGCACCGTTGTGAAGGGCAGCCTTCCGCTCGTTGTTGGCGTGGGGAGCGACGGGACACCAGTACAAGAAGAACGGCTGCTGCCGCGGTTGCGCGATCCACTGCAACGCCTCTTCGGTCAGCAGGTCTCCCGCATACGCGACGGCGTTGGTGGCGTAACCGGCGCCTTCCGTTCCGACCGGCGCCACCGCGTTGGGAAGCGGCTCTTTGCTTTCGTTTCGCCAGAGGAAGCTGGGATAGTGATTGTGGGCGTGGATTTGGCTGAGGTAGCCGTAGAAGAAATCGAACCCCTGGCGCCGTGGCAGTCCCACCTCCGCTCCTCCCACATTGCCGAGACCCCATTTCCCGATGAGCGCCGTCCCATAACCCGCCTTATGCAAGACTTCGGCGACGGTAACATCTTCAGGGCGGAGCGACTGGGCGAGCGGATTGGCGGTCCCGGCATTTCCACGGACGCGGGTGTGGCCCCCGTGTTGTCCCGTCATGAGCACGCTGCGCGAGGGCGCACACACCGTCGCCCCCGCGTAAAACTGGGTGAAGCGCATCCCTTCGCGCGCCATTTGATCCAACCGCGGAGTGAGGATCACGGTCTGCCCATAACAACCTAGCTCGCCGTACCCGAGGTCATCGGCGAGAATCACGATGATGTTGGGATGTGATCCAGCAAGGGCAGCTAGCACCGGAGCCAATAGGAACCCAGCGAGCGACAAAAAGGTCGTAAGCTGTCTGAGCCCGCAGTTTGGTCTCATCATCGGTAGCGCCAGAATGAATTGAGCCTTGGTGATCGGCCAAGCGCCAAACGCTGGATCATCGCCTTGCCTTGTCGGGCGAGAAGAGCGGGCTTAACATGACGGACATGGGAAAGGTCACGATCCAAATCAAACTGCAAAACTGGGATGATCTGGCGCTGCTCGCGACGGGTAAGCGAAAGCGACCGGCGCGCGGCCGGGAAGTTGAGGCGATGGTGGATACGGGGGCCGTGAAGCTGTACCTGCAACGATCGGTCATCGAAGGACTCGGATTGCGGCACATTGGCGAGGTTCGGTCGCGAACCATGTCGGATCAGACGGTGAAGCGTCGCGTGTTTTCGCCCGTGGATTTGGAAATCCAGGGTCGCTCAGGACGATTTGACGTTGTGGAAGTACCCGACTCGCTCCCGAATCTCGTCGGCCAGATTCCTTTGGAAGATTTGGACTTGGTGGTCGATTGCCAAGGTCGCCAGTTGATCCCGAATCCGGAGCACAAGAACGGAGTGATGTACGACGAGTTTTGACGGGAGCATCGACTCTTCGCGAACCGTAGCAGACGAGGTCACGAGACTCTGACTTGTTTTGCCCCGCCGCGTGAACATACACCTGGGATCGAGATGGAGTCTCCTCACGTCGACTCCTACGAAGTTCATGGTCTTAACTCGCGTTCAGATTTTAGAAATTTTTGCTCTCCACAAAAGCTCGATTGACCCGACAGGGGGGCTGGGTAGCGTCGCCTTCCCGCTTCACCATGACCTTAGTTCGATCGACTCTCAGTTTCGTCGTCGCCTCCTGTGTTCTCCTCGCAGCGGAACCCAACGACACTCCGGGCCCGGCTCCAAAGGTGGACCGGGTTGGATTTCCAACGGGATACGCGCAGTCGTTTCAGATTCTCCGCACGAATCCGCGTAAGGATGAGTTCAAGGTCGTGACGGTGTACGGAAACGCCGCCGCGGCTTCGATCACGAATCTGGCGCAGCTCCCCTATCCCAACGGCTCAATTATCGTCATGGAGACGGCCAGCGTTCAGAAAGACGCGACGGGGAAGGCGGTCGTGGACGTTCAAGGGCAATTGATCAAAGACGCTGTGCTGGGGCTGCACGTGATGCGGCGTGGGCCAGGATTTGGCGAGGCGTATCAAACGAACCGCACCGCCGAATGGGAATACGTGGAGTATCGACCCGACGGAACGTACCTAACACCACCCGAGAAATCCGCCACCTGCGCGGCCTGTCACGTGAAGGCAGGTGCCCAGAAGGATTTTGTTTATCACGGCCGGTTCAGTGAAGCATCCAAGCCTTAATTCGTTGCCTGACACGTTTCGCATGACTCCGCGCGCGCCTGATCGGTCCCGCCCACGAGGTCCATCGCGCGCTCAGCGTCAGGTTCTGGCAGAATGGCGGCGGATCGATCTCACAGACGAAGAAATCGCGCGCCGGGTTGGCGGACGATCGGTTGGCCAGGTATTGCCCGAGGTGTTGACCGGCCTGCGCCTAGAGCAAAAGAAGTCGGAGTCCAACATCGTCCCGCTGTGGGCGCAAATTGTGGACCCGTTGGTCGCGACCCACGCGCAACCCGTCGGCCTTCACAAAGGAACCCTGTTCGTGCGGGTGGATAGCAGCGTTTGGCTCACCGAGATCGTCCGCTACCGCCGTCGCGAAATTCTCGAGCGCCTGCAACACGCGCTCGGGAAGGAGACGATCAAGAAGATCAGCTTTCGCGTGGGATGACGGGCGCCGGAGTCAGGAGCGCTGTCAACTCTGAGCCGTATCCATGCAGTTGGATTGGGGAGCGCGCCCGCCCCGGGCGCAGTGGC
>DLVS01000543.1 GCA_003445095.1 Verrucomicrobiales bacterium | reverse complement strand
TGTTTCTTAAAATCGACCGGCGCAGCCAGGGCAAGCGAGCCGGCAGTAAACCCGGCGATCGCGGTGAAAAACGGAAGCTTCATACAACGCAACGTGGACGAAGAGTAGTCACGGGACACGAGTCAATGCAATGCGGGCGACTAGCGTTCTAGCGTTCGGCAAAGGGGATCTCGTTGGGTGAGCCGATATGGGAAAGCCTCGGAGGCCACGCGACGTCGAGTTGACCCACATTCCGAAGTAGGTTTCGCAACTGACGGTGGCGATTCGCGGGGAGCGTATGCGTGTTGATTCGGGCGTCCCGCCCGAATCCTCGTCCCACACCAATCCCAATTCTCGGTGGGGGAAAAATGGTTGAACGATATTTTGGGCGAGACGGGTCGGGAGAAGGACGCGTCACGAGGCGATTCGCCACTCACCGCAGGCCGTGGCCGCGCAGCACTTCGTCGATCCACGCGGCGTCGGCGGCGGGTAGGGGCGGATCCAATTCGAGGCGGTAGTTGAGACGATGGTAGCGACCGCGTTCGTGGCATTGGTCGATCAACGGTTGGAGGTCGAGCGTCACGTCGGCATCGGTTGCGCGTAGGGGCACGCGGATCACGGGCAATCGGTCGCGTAACTTGATGGGGTACACTTCCCGGTTTGAAGGCCGGGTGGCCCGAGACACACAGACGGCGTAGGTGGCGCCCTTCTCTCGCAGGGCGTCTCGTAGCTCATCGGAAAAAATCGAAGCTCCCTGCCGGACGAGGTCGATTTCGACCAGACTCACTCGCGCGCTGATAAAGGTGCGGCGTTTGCTGCGGTAGCGGTCCCGTTCGGCCGACTCCTGTTTGTTGCCGTGACTGAGCAACTCCACAGCGGTGACCAGAATGCCGTTTTCGTCACGAATCTCGATCCAGCGATCAATTTCGTCGTCGACAAAAAAATTCAGCGGTTCCGTGGCGACGACCTGAGACGGGCGGGCAGCGACCGCTACACCGCTCGATTCGCCGGAATCCCAAGGCTGTCGAACCTGCAAGTCAGGGCGATAGGCCTGGCCTTGATTGCCGGTGCCGATGGCGACCACTTGTTCCTCAGCGCCCGCGACGAGCTCGGGAGGCAACTGTTCTTGGATCGCATCTCGGAGATAAGCGATTAGCATCGTATGCGCATCTCGCCATCGCTGCTCAATGAACGGGTTCATCCCGGGAAACGGATTCTTGACCGTCATAAGCGATAGGCTAATCCGTCCCGGCGCGGGAAACAACCGTCGGGTGGCTTCAGCCCAGACAAGCCTGCCTAGAGGCCCGCGCTATTCGCGTGACAACCGTGGCTGAACTCAAACTGGCGCTGCTGGTGGAGGCCCGACGCGACCTTCTCGCATTTATCTTGCGACAGAAGTTTGAGCCAGATGACGAATGGTGTGACGAGATGGCTCGACTGGTTGACGATCGCAGCCGACCAACTGGGCTGGGTTGGACAAGGGCAAACGGCAGCTTGTCCCCGGCTAGTGCCGCTACTCGCCGCGCGCGCACAAACTCTTGGTCGGCTGTCCGAGTCCGTCGCGAGTGACGTCCAGGGTTGCCGGAAATAAGCTAGCCGAGAACATGAAAGGGCGTTACTCGCTTAAGCAACCACTTAGCTCCTGTGTACGTTCATGCGCCATTCTTCGTTTCGGGATTGCTTCTGCTGAGTCTCCCGTCTGCCTGGGCCGGAGATTTGCTGGATCCCACGTTTGAACTCGATCCGCGAATTCAGGGACGGATCGACGTGATGAATCCGGTGCCCGACGGGTCGATCTACCTTGGCGGCTTATTTACCAACGTCTTCGGGCCCACCAATGTGATGCTGTTGCGGTTGAAACCTGATGGGCGTTTGGACGAAACATTCCAACCGTGGACGCCTGTGGAATTTTCGGCACAGGGAGTGGCCAGCATCGAATCTGTCCCGGACCAGGGCCTTTGGGTGACGACATTCCGTACCGAAATCCCTTTTGGCGAGAGCTTGGAAATGACTTCGACCAGTTTTGGCGATCTTTACGTCATCGCCTCCGACACTTCCATCACCTCAAGGCGCCGGTCGTTTGAGGCTTATGCGCAAGTAACGATTCAGCCGGGCGTTCAAGCGTTCCTCTGGGGAAGTCATGCGTGGGTATTTTCGGCCGGGGGTTTCGATCGCCCCTTCTTTGAACGGATATCCCTGGGGCTCTCAGACGCTCATCCCTTTATGTTCCCCGAACCTCCGGTCGCCGGGTTTTGGACCACGCCGGGCGGGCCAAATCATGTTCGTACCGTTTCCACGACGCCCAATGGAGACCTCCTGATCTTTGGCCCCCTGAGTATTCCTGAGCAATCACTGCATGGCCCCACGGACTTTGGTCGATTCACCTCGACCGGTTGGCTGCTCTGGTCGTTCTCCTGGTCGGAAGGTCCCGTCCAGCCGACTTACCACGTGCCTGAGTTGGTGACCGCAGCAGAGGTTTCCAGCGGGGCTGTTCTCCTGGCCGCTACCGATCGGCGATCTTGGCGCCCGGGGAAGTTGGCCCGATTGGGAACCAACGGAATGGAGGATTTTGGTTACGTGGGGCCCCGTGAACTCGTGGGCGTAAGTCGCGTACTGATTGAGCCCGATGGGCGGCTGTTATTGACCGGGCCATTCACCAACTTCTTGGGGTTGCCTCGGCCGGGACTCGCCGCGTTGCTGCCCGACGGCTCGCTCGATTTGGGGTTCGCACCTGCCGAGGGGCTTCCCGGAAATCCAACGGTGCTCTCCCTCAAACGCCAAGAGGATGGTCGAATCCTGGTCTTAGGCGACTTGGCTTCTAACCCACAAGTGCCGGAGCGCCGGCTGTTCCGACTCGAGCCGCCCGGAGCCGGGGGCTCGACGACCCAATCCAATCTGTTCTATCTTGTGGTCCAGCATCCACCGCACGAGTGCAGCGGACCTGGTCGAGTGGCGGTCGTTCGAATGGGAAACCTCGATAAGCCAGCCCGAGTGCGTCTGAGAACGGTTTCTCAGAGCGCGATCTTAGGACTGGATTTTGTTCCCCTTGACCTCGCGATTGAGTTGGCCGCCCAGGAACGCTTCCGTGCCGTCGCTTTGGAAGCGTTGTCTGACGCTGAGTCGGAGTACTACGAAACGGTTGGCATTGAACTGCTCGTTGAGCCGGAGGAAGGATTCGTCTTAGAACCTCGTGTTTGGTCCGTCCCAATCGTCGATCAACCGTGCGAGGTAACCCTCGCTACGAACGCGGTCATCACCAGCGAAGCTAACCTCGGTGTTCAGATTCGCGGGCAATACCCAGTTCACGGTGACCTCAGCGCATATCGATTTCGACTACGGACTTACGACGGCTCAGCGGTCGCGGGACGAGACTATTCCGCAGTCGATTGGACGGGGCGATGGCAAGAATGGCCGGAAATTCCCATCCACGACAACTCGACCTACCAAGGCCAACGACACTTCTTGGTGGAACTGTCGGCCGTAGGCGGCGGCTTCTCGGTCAGCGAGCCGTCGGTCACCAAAGTAACTATCACTGACAATGACTCCCTGGCGGGACCGTCTCGAGGAATTCGAGGTGGGGTCAACGAACTTCTCGGCGCCCCCAATGGTCGGTGGGTAGTGGTCGGGAACTTTGAT
Source organism: Verrucomicrobiales bacterium (assembly GCA_003445095.1). Taxonomy (GTDB): domain Bacteria; phylum Verrucomicrobiota; class Verrucomicrobiia; order Limisphaerales; family UBA9464; genus UBA9464. Next base: position 2,752 of record DLVS01000543.1, on the reverse strand, counting down.
TCGATCGATGGCACGCCACGTTCAGGCTTCGCTCAGATTCTGGATGACGGAAGATTGGATGAATCTTTCACGATGCCACCTGACCTCGACGGGCCGATTCGGACGGCGTTGGTGCAGAGCGACGGCAAGATCATCGTTGGCGGCCGATTCACCCGCTGTTGGGGCATGCCGGCTCCCGGGATCGCACGACTGTTGCCCAACGGCGCTCTCGATCCCACGCCGCCAATTTATCCGCCGCCCGAGGCAGCGAAATGTTCTGAATTCAGCATTAACGAGATCCGCCTCCTCAGTCGGCAGTCCGATGGCAGTCTCTGGGTGTCTGGCTCGCTCCCGCGCTTCTTCAATTGCACCAGCGGCTCGCAGATCGCGGTTTTTGATGCCGACGGGACCTGGTCACGCGGATGGAACATGGTGAACGACCAGGAGCCTGCAACGATTACTGCGACTCCAATGTCCAGCTTTATCGAACCCATTATTGTGACCACCGGTGGCTTTCTCCGTCAGATCGACGGGAGCCGCCTCCGCTGGCCAGGAAGTGACCACTTAGGTCGGTTCCTACCGGTGGCGCCTTTGAACTACTCTTCTGGAGGCTTCATCATGCCACGATATCGCGAGATTTCTCAAATCGTTCGCGGCAATTCCACGTTTGAAGCCTGGCGGACGAATCAAATCGATACGCCAGAAGGACGGTGGGAGATCTTCCAGATATCGGCGTGGCACCCCCTCCCTAACCGAGGAGAGGTGTTGATGTGCGTCTCGGGTAGCAGCCTTGATCTCCCCTCCCGAGGTGGTCCGATGACCGGACGCTTCCACAGCGGCCGATGGTCGAGCTTACCAACCCTACCGCTGTCGTTTGGCGTGCTCGGGGCGGCGAGCGATGGTCGTACCGCCGGAGTCGTTTACCATGATGGTGCCGATTCAAGTGCTATCGGGCACTTTGTGCGCTTCACGCCTGAAATGCAGGTCGTGAGCAAGCTGCGCCTCTCGCCTGCCGTGGTAGACCCTGACGGCGCTACCCACCTTGCGTGGTCGGGCAACCTTCCTCTGCTGTCCACGTTAGAAGTCTCAAGTGACTTAAACGGGTGGAACGTATTGAAAACCAACACACTCCCCAACTCTTCAGATATCTATATCGATCAGCCGGACGCTACGTCGGCTTCGGCTCGTTACTATCGATTGAGGTATTAGCGGTCCACCTAGACTTCGCGCGCGTACAAACTCTTGATCGGCTGGCCGAGTCCATCGCGGGTCACGTAGAACGGCCGTTTCTCGATTTCGTAGGACAGCTTGGGTGAGATGCCCAAGGAACGATAAATCGTGGCGTGCAAGTCTTCGATCACCACGCGATCTTTGAGGGTTTTGCACGGCCGTTCGTCGGCGGTGATTCCGTGTACGTGGCCTTTCTTGATGCCGCCGCCGAAGAGAAGAACGCATCCGGCGTCGGTGAAATGACGATGCATGCCGTAATGGGTGAGTGACTCGATCTTCTCGGGAACTGGCACCTGGTCCTTGATCGGTTTGTCCGGCTTACCTTCCTGCATCATGTCGCGGCTGAACTCGCTCGCGACCACAATGAGGGTGCGATCCAGCCGGCCGCGTTCTTCGAGGTCGAGAATCAATTGGGCGATGGCACCGTCGATCGCGAGCTTCATGTTCACGAGTTTCTCGTGGCCGTGCTCGTGAGTGTCCCAGTTCAGGAACGGAATGTATTCCGTGGTGACTTCGATAAACCGGGCGCCGACTTCCGCCAGACGGCGGGCCAGCAGACAGCCGAGCCCGAACCGTTGGATGTTGGCCTTCTCGTAGGTCCCCTCGCGGCTGAAGTCGCCGCCCAGGCGTCGCGAAAAATCCCATCCGCCCGGAACATATTTGGCGATGGTTTCCGGCGATTCTTGCGTTAAGTCGAAGGCTTTAGCCGCCGGCGAACTGAGCAGGCGGTGGGCGTTATCGAGTGAGCGCAGCAGGGATTCGCGTTGGTATTCGCTGCCGAGTTGGCCGACGGGCGAAGCTTCAAGCAAACGTCGGTAAAACTTATCGCGATTCTCGAAGCGGGACGGACTCATTCCACCGGGCGGTGTCACCACGTCCTTCGCCGCGTCAGGAAACGGGACGTTAAATGGACCGTATTCGCTTCCGAGGAATCCCCCCGTGGTGAAGGCCTTCAACTCCTCGCCTTCTCCGACATCCAGGCGCTGGCCAATATTGATGAACGCCGGCACCGCAGGATTGTTTGGCCCCAACGTTCGGGCAACGACCGCTCCGATGTGTGGACAGGCGACTGTCTGCGGCGGCGCATAGCCCGTGTGCCACTGATACTGATGTCGGGAATGGAGGATGAAACCCAAGTCGCCCGCGGTGTAACTGCGAATCAGGGTGCCGCGATCCATCACCTTCGCCAATCGTTCGAGGCCTTCACTGAATTGGATGCCATCGACCGAGGTTGGAATGGCAGGAAAGGTCGAGAGAACGCTCTTGGGATCCATGCCTTTTTCGAAGGCGGTGTAGCGCTTCGGATCGAACGTTTCAGTAGCCGCCATACCGCCGCCCATCCAAAGAATGATCAGCGTGTCGGCCGTGGGGGTGATCGCCTCCACGCTGGTTTCGGCGACCGCCGCGCGCGGCGCCCCAGCAGCCAACGCCCCCAGGGTGGCCGCGCTCAGCGACTGCACAAACTCTCGGCGGGTAAAATCACGAGTCTTCATATATTCGTAGGACGCGATGGTTAGTAGGTCAGTTGAAACTCTGGCAGCAT
>DLVS01000617.1 GCA_003445095.1 Verrucomicrobiales bacterium | reverse complement strand
GAGCAGGCGGCGACGCTGGCGAAGATCGCCGGTTACGACCTCGACAAACACGCCGTTGAAAAGCAGCAGATCTTCGCCGAGCGGACTGTTGTGAACCGCAAGGCAAAAGAGGCCGCGTCGCAATTGGCCGGGATGCAGCCGGTTCCGCCCGAGACGCCGGACGTCGAAGAGAGCGTGACTGCCATCGTCGAAGAGTTGAACGCCGCCCAGGAGCACAATCAACGGGTTCGTTCGGCCCGGGCTGCGGTTGAGACTGCCGAACGCGAAGAGCGTGAACTGCGGGAGCGGTTCGAACGGTCCCGCGACGTTCCGGCCGAACTGATCAATCAGCGTGACAGGGAAATCGAACGCATCAAAGCGGACTTTGCCGCGAAGATCGAAACCGCCAAAGACGCCTCGAATCGGCTGGGCCTCAAACTTGACGAGTACGTCGCCAAGGTCGTGAGCACGAAGGCTGCGGCCGATTCGCTGACGATGATGGAAACCGCCGGGCTGCAGGAACGGGCCACGAAAGCCGAGGGCGTTAATCGCAACGTCTGGGCGAAACGCAATCGGGCCGCGAAGAAGGCCGAGGTCGAAGAACTGGAACGCAAGGGCGAAGAGTTGACAGCGAAACTTGAGGCACTCGAAGCCGCAAAGGCGAAGACTATTGCGAGCACGGAGTTTCCCATCGACGGACTTGACGTGTCCGAATCGGGCGTCTGCATCGACGGCATCCCGTTCGCTCAATGCTCCGGCGCTCAGCGGCTCAAGACTTCTGTGGCCATCGGACTGGCGTTGAACCCCACATTGAAACTCATGCTCATCCGCGACGGCTCGCTGCTCGACGAGAGTTCTATGGGCATGCTGGCGGACATGGCAGCGGCTGCGAATGCTCAGGTGCTGATCGAGCGAGTTGCCAATGCGGGCGAAGTCGGCGTCAGGATCGTTGACGGCGAAACCGTTGATGATGCGGCCGAAGCCAAAGTTGCTGCGTGAACCAGTGCAATTTCGTCTGGAAACCTGAAAGGAAAGGGTAATGCGATGAGCGAAGCGAAACACACTCCGGGGCCGTGGACTATCGACGAAGTCACGGACAAGTACGGCATCACCCTGATGGTGAATCGCATTTGGGAATCTGACCCGTCTGAAGGCACTGATGAGGACGGTGGCACGTTTCACACCGATGAGGTTGCCGAGATTGTCATGGATTACGCCGATGGTATTCCGCTGGCCAATGCCAGATTGATTGCCGCGGCCCCGGACCTGTTGGCAGCATGCGAAGCGTGGGACACCGGGTTTGTGGACGGCGAACAGATCGATGCTGAACAGTTCCGCCAGTGGGTCAACGAACGCCGACGCATGGCGCGTGCAGCCATCGCCAAGGCCACAGGCAAGTAACAACTTGCATCCGGGGCGGGCACGGAGACCCGCAGGCAGGGGAGCCAGATAAGCGAACTCACGGCGAACGAGGAAGCATTGCGCGACCCACCGCCGGACCAACTTCATACCGGGTTCGACTCCCGGCGGATGCAATCGACTGGCCCACGTCACGGGCTGGCGTCTGCGGTCTTACGGCAGATGTGGCAACTGCGATCAGTTGCGACGCGGCACGGTATCGGGCTGGAAGAGCTATTCGGAAACCCCGCAGGCCGTTGGCAGGTTCGACTCCTGCCGCCGTTTTTCAACGAGGACGAATCACATGAGCACCTACGATCCAGACGACGACGGCGACATGCAACCCCTCACCCGCGGCGAGAAAATCTTCGTCGCCGTCTGCTTCGCCGCGCTCGCGTTCACGATCGTCGTCATCGCTGTGGAGGTTTTCTTGTGACCAAAGACTTCGTCGACCTCGTTCGTCGAATGCGTGCCAAGCAGCGGGAGTATTTCAAGACCCGCGATTCAATGGCACTCCGCGAATCGAAAGACCTGGAACGCCGCGTTGATGATGCCATCGAAGCGGCTGATGCGAAGCCCGATTTATTCTCTCAGGAAGGCGAGTCATGAGCGCGCCCAAACCCGCCAGATGCCGCGACTGCGGAAATCCATGCCATCACAAGGGCAAGCGATGTCGTGCGTGCTACAAGAGCCGATTCCAACCGCAGGTTGGCTTAGACCCGGACACGGACGAGGAACTCGAACGGCTGATGGCTCCGCAATGGGAGACGCTGCCACCATGCGAGTACGAACTTGACGCCGCGTCGGACCATCGCATTCCGATTCTGAAATGCCCGGTTCGGAGGAATGGGCATTTCATGCTCGAAAGCGTGAGGATGACATGAAAGTCACCGCCCTGGCACCATGGTACGGCGCGAAACGATCATTGTCCGATCGTATCATCGCTGCGATTGGCGACCATCGCTGCTACTGGGAGCCGTTCTGCGGATCCATGGCCACGCTGATGGCTAAACCGCGGGCCACGATGGAGACCGTGAACGACTTGCACGGTGACCTGGTGAACTTCGCCAGAACGATAAAAGACCATGTACATGGCCCGGCCCTTTATCGCAAAGCACGCCGCACACTCTTTGCCCAGGCGTTCTTCGAAGACGCATGCCGCGAGATTGACAAGCCTTTCGAGCCGACGCCAGAACGGGCCTACTGGTTCCTTGTAAAATCGTGGTTCGGTCGGAATGGCGTCGTTGGAAGTCGTGGTGGCGAGAACTTTTGCCTGAGATTCACAAGCAATGGCGGTCAGCCAGCGAAGCGCTGGAGCTCGGTTATCGGCTCCATCATGTCATGGTCCAAGCGTCTTGAAGGCGTGACGATTCTGAGCGAATGCGGAATCGCATTGTGTGAACGCATTGAGGACAAGTGTGGGACTGTGATCTACTGTGACCCTCCCTACCTGGCCAAGGGTGAAAAGTACGTTCACGACTTCGAACCATATGACCATGCGCGACTTGCCGAGGTGCTTTCGAGGTTCCGGAAAACCCGCGTCGTCGTCAGTTACTATCACCATCCGGACCTCGAGTCTTTGTACCCGGGCTTCGAGAAGATCGATTGCTACGTGACGAAGTCTATGGCCTCATGCGGACAGCGTGGTAAGTCCGGAGCTTTGGTGAAGGCTCCAGAAGTGTTGCTCGTGAATGGAGTGACGCCTTGACCACAATCGCTTACCCGAAACGCGAACGGTTCTTCGCCCTGAAGTTCTGCCGGACCATGACAAAGGTCTGCCTGGCGAACTCTCTCGGCCCGGAAGCCTTCACGCTGCTTTCAGTGATCGTGTGCCAGGAGGACGCGAGCGGATACCGTCGCCCGGTTACGTTCTGGAACGGGCAATTGTTCCCGCTGGTCGGGCTTGGTTCCGAGTCTGCTTTGAGGCGACTACGAATAAAGGTCATTGAAGCCGGTTGGCTGCAGTGCATACCCGGCGTCAAAGGCAGGCCACCAGCCTACTTTGTCACAATCCCGGACGTCGCCGCTGGCCTCGATGAT